>CALNYX010000018.1:0-2246 GCA_942490925.1 uncultured Chlamydiaceae bacterium
TGTCCGACAGCAGCGCCTTGTTAGGCCTACTCTCCACCATCATGTGGCTCCTCTTCAGATTCCGACTCACGCAGTACGTATTGATGTAACCAGACAAATTGCTTCAAGAAAAGAATCCCTTTGTCTACATCATCATCGTACACTCTTGGGAAGTCATCAGAGACATCCATTGCCTGCGGGAAATGACCCTGGATTGCGCTTAAAATTATTGAGGCATCTAATTGCCCAGTTAGACTGTTGTATTGCTTTCTTTCAAAATCCGACTTGTGCGAAATGCCTGAATCCACCCCCCAAGCAGTTGGCACATAAGAATCAAGTATTCTAATAAGAGCCTCTGAATCATTCGAAATCAACCCTGCTACATAATCATTCACATAATCATTACGCACATATCTATTTAATGTATAAAATATCGTTGGGATGGAGTTTGGCGCCAGCCTAGTTAGATCGTCGTCCTTCTCTTCAATTTTATCATTTATAAGTTTTCCCAGGTGCTTTCCGATATCATCTATACAGGCTTCAGAAAAAGCATCCTTTTCGGGCTTGTTTTCATCCTCACGTTTTAACCATCTAAAAATCTCGAGTTTAAATTCCAGTGAAGGTGCCGAATCGATGCATTTTTTTGCCAAAGCAACTCGGTCAGGTTCCTGTACATTTTGAATTAAATCACTAACTAGCATGGCTGCCTGCGAAAATGGAGTTATCCAGCTATACAACACCTCTGGATTGGGGATGTCATCGCTCTTTTGCGCAACAGCAACAGCCAATGCTAACGCGGCATCAGCATCTATTTTTCCTGCCTTGTGCCTCAATTTTTTAATTAATGTTTCAGCTGAAGATGCGTTGAATATTTCATTTAGTGGATTGCTTTCCAAATCGTAGGGTTCTTCCCATTTCTCACTATCTTTAGATAACTCCTGAATTACCTTATCTGATATATCTCCCTTTGGTATAGCGTACGTAAAATATCTAGAGTAATAATTTTCAGAGCAAATTCTCTGTCCACTATTCCATTTCTCATACCAATCCGAGCCATAGTTCATATTGCCATAAACTGATTGAAGCTTTGGAAACATGCTCTTTAAGAGGTCAATAAATCCCTCTTTGTTAATATTCTTGCCTCGACTAAGCGCGCCATCTAAAAGGTTTCTTATGTGCTCCTTTTCGCTATCATTGTTCGAGTAATGGCTATCTCTGAAAGATCCTGTAAATAGCCTCTTATTTATTCTCAGTGTCTCATACAAAGGTGGGCAAAAGATTCTTATCCCCTCCAAAAGCATGAGATCAACTGCGTTTACCTCTCCTTGCAAAATTGGCAAAGAGAACATTAGTATATTTCCATAAAGCTTGGCTTTTCTTGGAGTTGTTAAGCAATCATCGAAAGCGGCGCTAAAGTCTCGAACAAATTCTTGCACTTGTTGTTCGGAGAGCGAAACACCTGCAATATTTATAGCTTCGTCCACTCCTTGAAAACAAAACTCTCGAAGCACTTGCTTTTCAACTGCTGGTAAATGTAGAGGAACCTGAATGATTTTCTCTAAAAATGCCTCTCCGGAATTCTCAGCAGCACTAGAGTAGCGATCTTGCAAAGATGCGGCGACAACATCTTTATCGAATGCCAAGATGTACGATGTATATTTAAAGTCTGCTGTTAACTTAACTAATCTAAATAATGCGTGTATTTCTGTCTTTTCCAGCCTATCTACATCATCGATTAGTATAAGGACTCGTTTTTTTGCTGACTCTAACTCACGTTCTATTCTTCTCTTAAGTTCATTTATATCTGGCCCTGAGATAAATGATCCAAGAGCATCGCCCGCTCCCTTTGCACCCATGATAGCGCCAGCACCAGGCGCGGCTTTTTTAACGAAATCCTTGAGCTTATCACCGGTTTTAATTAGTTCTGCATCTAGCGCTCCTGCAATATCAAAAAAGAAGCCGGTTAGTAACTCATCTTCTGTACCGAAACGCCACGGATTGAATTTTATACATATTACGTTCTCATCACGTTCAAGTGATTTTTCGATAAAGTTGAGAACAGATGTTTTACCATCACCCCATATCCCGTAGAGACCAATAACAATGCTGCTTGGATCACTTCGTTTTGATATTACTTGGGCTACTCTCTCTGAGAAGCTCCAGCGCGAAAATCTATCTTGCCCTTGCTCGAGGATTGGTGAATCAGAGGAGTAGTTTTTATCTTCCATAATCTTTCCTTGGGGCATTCCGGGGCCTAACAAGTCATT
>CALNYX010000019.1:0-3881 GCA_942490925.1 uncultured Chlamydiaceae bacterium
TCGAAAGCAGTCTCAAGCTTGGCATTGATATAACACCTTGTATTTGCCTGTCTTTCTACATAAAAAAGAAACGCTTCCTAGTTTTGCAGAAATTGAAATCTAACCCATTTTTGACCTACCTGCAAGGGAGCTGGAGAAAGGAGGTTTAAATTTTAAAAAGGAACATCGTCCCAGTCATCTTTATTGAGAAACGCTATCATCGAATCTAAAGCTTTCTCTGTCCCACGGGCATATGACCGAGCGGTAGCAAACATTGAACGTAATAACTGCTCGAGGTCAGGGTTTGTTTTTGAATCGGCAACTGTGTCTAATACGTCACCATCTTCATCAAGGATTGCAAGTGAAACTGTATTCTCGAAACCAAAGGCAAGATTGCTCGTGAGTTCAACAACATTAGTGCCAAGTAACGCATGAAATCTATTAGGATCTGCTGTTTCTTCCCAAGGCACTTTGCCCTGATCACTTTTGTCATAAAGTTTTGAGATGAAATTATATTTTTTTTCACTGCTCATTTTAACTTTCCTTCTTTATCCTTGAGAGAATGGATTCAAGCTCCACAGATTGGTTCGTAAGTATCTTGTTTTGCTTCGGGATGTTCAGTTTCTCATCACCCACCAGTGCGCGTTCTATCATGTTCTTTGCGGTGCGAAGCTGGGCACAGACAGCTATTATTATTTTTTCTTCTTCTGAAGTTACACATTTACCTGTTTTGACGAGCATAAGATGCGAAAGAGTTGTTTTGTAGCGGTCGGGTAATATCTCAAGAGCCTCTGTTCGCTGGTGTCTTTCTATTTCTGCAATTGTTGCAATGGCCTTGGATAATTCATCAACAGTATCCAAAAAGAACACTCTAGACTTAGCTTCCTGCGCAGCTTGGCTTGCGCGTTTTGCCATTACGGCAGCAAAAATGGTTACAGCAAGTCCAACATAGGATGTGATCCAAGCGTAATGTTCGAAGTTAGTCATAGAAGTATGCCCGACGTTTTTTTACATTAAATTCACGTCAATCTGCTATAACTTTTGAATAAAAATAGCAAGTTAGTGAAGCGGCATTCCGTTCCATTATCGGTATAGCCGAAGCGGACGCACTGGAACCCCATCAAATACGTCCATTTTAGGAAGGAAGTAGACCTTTAATGGAATTCCACTTGATATCTTGTCTATAGTGGAATAATGGTGAAGGCGAAACAAGGAGAACCCGATGAGTAAAGTCTTCACATATTGCCGCGTATCTACCACTGACCAGAACCTTGATGCACAACAGGAAGAGTTGAAAAAAGCATATCCCGATGCGATTGAATATACCGAAAAGGCATCAGCAACGAGCCTTGAGAACCGTCCAGAACTTCAACAAATTCTGAAAGTCATAGGTGATGGTGACGTGCTGGTGGTGTGGAAGCTCGATCGCTTGGCTAGGAATATGGAAGACCTGCTGAAAGTCGTTAATCGGCTTAAGAAAAAGGGTGCAAAGTTAAAAGTACTCACCCAGCCAGTGGACACCACTACACCCGCAGGGGATTGCTTCATACTGATGCTGGGTGTCTTTGCCGAGTTTGAGACAAACCTTCGTGCAGAGCGGCAAGCTATCGGCATTGCTAAAGCTAAAAGGGAAGGAAAGTACAAAGGCAAGCAAGCGAATCTCGCAAAGCATGCCGAGGTCAAAGAGTATCTGGAGAAGGGATATCCAGTTAGTGAGATCGTGAAGTTGACGGGAATGGGGAAGTCCAACATCTACAAAATACGCAGTAGCTTGGCGTAAAGCTACGTCGATTCTAAGGCGTTAAAATATTCAGAACGACCACATGGTCGTCTTTTCTTTTTTTCGCCTTAGGAGGCTTGTATTTAGGTCGGCCAAAGCCCCCCTCCTGTCAAAATTAACCGATCAGTACATATGCACTGGAGCCGGATAAAATTTCTGGAATCCCCATTTTTAACTTATTCACTACTGCAGTGATGGAGCCCGAGTTAACTCCAGTAGCGTTTGCGGTGGATAATCTGTTTGAAATTTTTCAGTCCGAAGATTGGCAGGTTCAGCCCATTATGCGCGATGGCAGTCCGTAGCTTGCCGCAAACGATATCATCGAAGCTCTCGGATTCCGGATGGCAATTGATGCTACCCGTTCTCTTGATGACGATGGAAAGGATACGCACATTATGCGTTCCCTTGGGAGATTTTCCCGTATGCAACCAGAATGTTGTAGTTCTGCTTTGATAGGTTCTTTACATTGCTTTAGCGGATCTTATTATTGCAATGTTTTTACTATGAAAGAGCACAGTGATACTTATTCATAGTGATAATATACAATATAGCCTCAAATATTGCTTCAGGTTGTAACCGTTAGTATTTTAAAGGTAAATTTCTACAGCTTGCCGCATTGTCTGACTTTTTGCGAGTAATTAACAAATCTCTCTGAGTAATGGAACACTGGTTACTGTCTCTTATCTTCTTATCTCTCTTCCTCTTACTACTATAACTTCAAGGTTAAGATGACCAAAGATTCCCTAAAAAACGTTAACTCTGCTTATACTGAAGAAGAAATCAACAATCACATCTATGCAATTTTTTACGGCGAAGATTATGAATCGTTCTTTACCGATCCAGAAGAGTTTGCAGCACTGTTCAGCGATGATCCATCCTCGTTGCGAAAGATTCCGTTCTCACACGAATATACCACGATACATAGCAGAGAGCGTGATTTAAAGCGTCACTGCATTCGTTTTGACGTGAACTACTGGCCTCATAGCAACGGGCTGGAGGTTCTTATTGATGAATTCCTTCCTCTTGTCCCGATGCCAAAGAAACAACCTGTTCAGTGGAAAGTAAAGTCTGCACTGACGGTCGTTTTAGCGAACTTGTACGAACATGAGCGTTATGTCCCGTGACAACAATTTCTACCTCCCGAACAGCCGTTATAACCCTCTGAGCGTGGGACGCAGTCATCTGACACGAGTCGTGGATACGCTCCACGATAATGGCCTGATAGAGTTCCACAACGGCTTTTATATCCGAAAGAAGAAAGATGGTTATCGCTCCAGAATCCGTCCTTCAGAATCGCTCTTGAAGCGGTTTAAGCGGCTTCAAGATGTCTCCATCGGTTGGCATGCGGATCGTGAAGTCATTATTTTGAAGACCAAAGATAAAAATGGCAAAAAGCATCTGAAGCCGTACGGGTTGGATGAAGGGAAAGATGACTCCACCCGTGTTAAAGGCATGCGGAAACGGTGCAAGGCGTACAACAAACTGCTTGCAGAAACTGACCTTACTTTTCCGTTGTCTGACGACGTGCTCCGTCTGCGCAATGAGGGCAGAGCAGAGGTCGGCAGGTATTTGTTGAATCCGTTCGCAAAACACTTGTATCGCGTCTTTAACGAAGGATTCGCTGGTGCTGGACGATTCTATGGCGGCTGGTGGGAACTCATCCCGTCTGAGGAGAGATCGCAGATCAAGATCAATGGTGATCCTGTTGTTGAGCTCGACTTCAGCGCTTATCATCCGACCCTACTGTACTTGAAGTACGTCAATAAGCTTCCAGAGGGCGATGTGTACGATCTTCCTGTGCTTCGCGAAGCAATGCCGGAAGTTGATCGTGCAGAGCTTAGATCAGCCGTTAAGAAGGCTTTTCTGGTGTTGTTGAATGCTTCGACCAGGGACTCCGCAAAGAAATCATTACTGCAAACAGGCCGACGTGAGCTGAAGTATGCTCTGTTGAAAGAGATGGACTTGAATGTGCTGTTTGATGCTATTGAGGCACGACATCCAGAGATATGGCTGTACTTCGGCGCAGGGATGGCTTTAACGCTTCAGAACTGGGATGCTAAGGTTGCAGACAGTATCATGGAGATCATGATGTGTGAGAAAGGAATCCCATGCTTGCCTGTAC
>CALNYX010000020.1:0-2387 GCA_942490925.1 uncultured Chlamydiaceae bacterium
TGTCCAACGCCTCGAACATCGCGGGTAAAACCTGCTTCAAATTCAACAGATTCTGGATCAACCTTTACGTACACACTTAAATTCGGATCAGCTGTATTTGGATTTACGATAATCGTTGCAAAATTCTTGAGACGCTTAAATGCAATATAGTGCTTAAGCTGCTTTACCTGCACATCGTCACCCAACGTCTGTAATTGCTCACACAGCGTTTTATACACAAAAACAAGCTCGTCTGGAGCCTTAGCAAGATACTCTTCATGCTTGCACACATCCACTTCTACTTCAGCAACGGTCGCAACAGAACACACCTTGCGCTTTTTCTGTTCTGCCGGAACATTTACCAGCTCAAACATTAAATAACGCTCTTCAAACAAGCGGTAACGAATCAACTCAATGGTTCGTTCAATCTGCTGCACAGCATGTTCATCGTAACGGGTAAAATCAGCAGCTATACAAAGAAGGCGCGGTACACTCCAATCAATATTGGAAGCCACTTCTTCACCATATTTACCCTGAACGAGTAACTGAAACTCCGCCTGATGCTCCATCAACCAATCGAGATAAAACAATCCCTGATTGATGACGTTTTCGCTCACATCACGCTTGTATTCAATAATGACAGGACAATCGTTCTCATCCAGCCCCAATGAATCAATACGCCCTCTATGGCGATTGCCTGTGGAATATTCAGAAGCAAGAAAACGAACACCGAGAAACGACTCCATGTTGTTTTCAATAAGGGTCTGAAGCTTCTTTTCTACATCAGCATTTTTCGGTTCAAGTTCACGTACAGTACCGTTGGAATAGTCAAACAGCTTAATATCACTCATAGTATTTACCTCAAAAAAATATCGCCGTTCAAAATTGAACGGCGATATAAATTTGTCAATCGAATTTAAGGAATAAGTTATTTTTCTGAATAGATAACACGTAATGAGGATGCGATACGACGCAGTTTAGAGCGAATTTTAGATACTGCCGGATGCACCTCAGCAATGCGAGACTCCATCCAAGTAATTGTGGCATCCATTTCTTCAATTAATCTTTCATAGTTTGTCCCTGACCAGCTATCGCGCAGCCCCCGAAGAATCCGCAAGGACGGTTCATAGTATTCCATAAATCGCCTTAGCTCAAAAACAACTGCAAGTTGCCTATCAAGAAACATGGGGTTCTTGGGTTCTTCACCTTCCACAAGCTCTTGTATTAACTTGTGATATGTCATGAACTGAAGATTTTTTCGCTCCTGACGCTTTTGAAAAATATATTGGAAAGCAAGCCAAAGAAGAGGAATTGCAGCAAGAGCGGCACTGACTACACCAGTGAGTTCTGAAAGTGTCATTCCTATCTCCATTAATGCTTCTGCCAGTCACGCACATCAATCTTGCCAGTTACGGCTGCGGAAATAAGGGCAGTGCGGCGTTCTTTGAGGAGGGCAATAGCCTCTTGAGCACGTTGTATTAAGCCATCACACTTTGTTACTGCCCTATTTATTTCGGCTACAACAAGCTGCTGCTCATCCTTTGATGGAATTGCTACAATTAGCTCTTTGATGTCCTCTAGACTCAACTGAATTTTGGTTCCGCCATAGCCGCTGGCTTTAAACTGGTTCTTTACAAATTCAGAGAGCAAGGAGTAACCCAAATAGTCTGAAACAACATTTCTCTGCAGCGGACGGGCTAGAGCCACATGCTGACTTACATATCCTCCCACAACATCACTTGTCGCAACCGCTGTCGAGCCTAAGTCTGCTGTAATTGAAATTAGCAAGTCCCCTTCACGTATTCTAGAGCGCTCGCCCTCGGAACCTTGTGGAGGATTAACATACTGAAGATCTTTCAACTTCAGCTTCAAGCTATCACGATTTAAATTCGCAATTCTAAAAAATAATGCGCCAAAATCTGCATAGTATTGAGCCCAACCTCGTGACCCACTCGTCACAAACTCAATAATCATCTTAACTCGTTTTACATCCCAATGCTCGGGCACTTTCCCCAGCCATTCAACGCCGGAGTCTTTCATGGGTGCATCTGAATTCAGCCCTTTTGTTACAGCATGAGAAACCACCGCCTGTCGCTTCTCTTTAAGCAACTTAATAAGCTTTTCCTGCTTTTCAATGAGGCGGTCAATTTGTGCAGTTTCGTGGTCAAGGAAGACGGCTATATGAGTTTGTTCCGACACAGAAGGAAGCACTACTAAGCTTCCTTCCAATTTTTCCGCAGTATAATGGGAAATCGTTGCTTTATTACACAACAATTCTACGTACCCTGATTGCTTCAGCATTGACATCCAATAGAAAAAAAAATGTGTAGAATTTTTTTCTAATGCTCGAACTCTATTTATCGCATTCTGAATATAACATTCTTGTAGTTGACAATTCCAAATAGCAG
>CALNYX010000021.1:0-2729 GCA_942490925.1 uncultured Chlamydiaceae bacterium
GTCACATAACCAAACACAAGGCCACAGCAACAGGAAGCTGTAGCCTAAAAGACAGGGCCAATGACACTTTGAACGCTCGTAACCTGTAAGCCAATGTGACGGTTGCAGGCTCGCAAAAAGCTAAATAAGTTTTTCTCCAATTTGAATGTTAACATTTAGGGTTAGCTACTTATGGGTCAAAATTTCTTGTATCACAGTGAGTACTTGTGATTGTCTCGCCAACTCGCTAAAAGTGCACCTATCGCCAATTTCCACTCACAAACTTGGCGATAAGCGCGCAACACATAAATTTTCCATCACACAGTCGCTTGGCGCTTTTCTGCAGCAGGAGACTTAGTTGTTGCTCATTTGTTGAGTTTGAGGTATGTGAGCAATCCTCTGTTTATGCTAGTTGTGCCTGAGTCCTTGTTTTGGTTGAAAGATTGTGTGTGCAGTAGATATTTGGGCTCTTCTTGTTCCCAAATTCGCGCGCGCGCCGCCGTGATTGATGCATCATTCTTGAACTATTTGATGCCTCTACTTGCCTCTACAAATCCTGCTCTACCACAGTAGAGCTACAACATGCAAGCATTACTGTTCTTTACCTTTATTCCTTGTCATTTGGCATTAGCACGGCATGATGTTTACTAACACCCATCCTTTCCCCGCGACTCAGTGCAGATGTAAGTGATGATCCTTATGTGTCATGCCATTTGGGATCTCCTCTCTTTCTTTTTGATTCCACATGATATTATTCTTAACTTTGGAGTACAGTATTTCATGTGTCATCTCATGCATGGTGCCATCCATTTGTTTTATTTTGGTGGGCGACTGATTCTGTACTTTTGGGCGATATGGTTTTCACTGTCATGATGCTGCATCCGCATACATAACTTCGTTTCCAATAGTATTCTCAGAGATTCAGCGACTTATAATATTGCGTAGATTGGTACAAAAATTAGCTTTGGGGACCAATTTTTGATGGAGATATTGTTGTTTGTATTTTGGTGGTACTGTCACTGTGAATTTCAACTTTTTGGTGACGGTATCGTCCCTGTACAGCATGGATATGATGAAGGACTTACTTGTACTGGTAGATATTGTCAATATTGTTACATCTGAGTGTAATGGGAGCATTTTTGTATTATGAGAAAGCCTTTTGAGGAAGTTCTTTTCATCTGTTGTGATTGATTGTACACTTTTCTACCATTCGCTGAGTTCTAAGTATGTCCCCTTGCTGTGTCTCTTTCCATAACAGATGGCTGCTCTACAGTCGCCTGCAGATCATGTGGTAAATCTTATGACTAATCAGCAGTATTATGAAAGAAATGGGATTCCTCCAAACTCAAGAAAGGCAAAAGACATGAGAAATGTCAGAAACAACATTCTTCCTCAGTTCTTTGCATTCCAGGTCCAAGCAGAGGGACCCAATGCCGACCAACTTGCATGGTACCAAGTTAGATTTCCTGGCGAGGCATATGGTGGAATCATGGCATGCATTACTCATTGGATTCACTTTGCCAGGTAAGTTTTTTGTGTTGGCAAACGTGGCGGCTTTGTTTTACCCTTTGTTTGCTTAGCAGCCTCATCCTGTCACACAGAGATGAAGGCACCCATGCACTTGGCTCTTTTTGGGGTAGTACTATTAGACGTGTGTATGAAGAGGTCGGGGAGCACTTTCCTGCATTGGATCCAATGGTGGACGCTGAGATTGGAGTCAGTCGCCTGCTTCAAACTTCAAAGGCATTCAAGAGAGAGAAAGAGTTTTGCTTTGCTGTTCTTACTGGTCGTGAGCATGATCGGCAGCCTGCAGAGCCTATGTATTACTCTGACCTTATGCAGATCCTTCGTGGCACTCCTCCGACTCCAGCTGGATATCGCTCTGGTGCTTACTTGTCTATTGCTCATGAACTTGGCCATCGCCCTGCCATGTTTCTTATGGCATATCCCGACAATGTTCACTTGCTACAAAATGGTGTGTGGCGGTTTGATGGGCTCTTTGACGTAAAGACAACAAACAATTACAAGGACTACAATCTTGATCCGTTGTCGGCTGAGTGGGTAGATCATTTTAAGAGAACTGAGGGCATGAGAGTCTGGGCCTCACCTAACAATGCTTTTCACTATGCAAACGTTTGCCACCTTGACATGGACATTAAAGAAAGAACAATTGATGGCGGCTACCTGCGTGGCTACTTTTCTTCCTACAGTGTCCGGCGTGGGTGCGTTAGTGAGCTTGTAGGCAACAAGATGTTTCAGGGGCACTCAAAGGTTGATGCAATTGACTTTGCTCGGGAAAAAATTGGCTGGGCAATTGCTGGAGACACTGTTCAGGACTACCTTTCTCCGTTAAGTAAGTAAGGCATTTATGCATGGCTGCTGCAATGCTTTGCTCTCCCTCACACCCCTCTTTCTGCTTGACAGTTGGTCGCATTGAGGAGATCATTCGAGACGGCGATGGACACTTGTACCCTAATGGAGTAAACAGCATGACTTTGGTTCAGAAGCACCCTGATCTTGCTGCAGCACCTGGCTTTTTGGTTGGACCGAACAACGACCAGCTTCCTGGCCCTTGGCGTCAGACAAGAGTTTGCTGCAATGACGGAGCTCCTCCCCCTTACCGCGCCACTGTTAACTTTATCTGGAACATCGTTCGTGTCCATGGCCAAGCTGCTAACTTCATGTTTGCTGGAGCTGACCTTATGAACCGGATGTCAACATTTGCAACTGCATTTTGGAATGCGTTTGGG
>CALNYX010000022.1:0-2876 GCA_942490925.1 uncultured Chlamydiaceae bacterium
CTAACAGCTCGCATATGACACCGACGGTGCGTGTATATATGAATGAGCAGCGCTCCGTGTGGTGGGAGCGTTTAATTAATCCGCTCTCTGGAAGACGTAAGGCGAACTTCAAGGGGGATTATAAAGGCACAGCTTGGACACCTGCAGAGATGAAGCTTGAACGCGGTGAGCGTTGCTTTTTAGTAGAAGGCTTTTTCCATAACCTTGCTTTGCTTCATACTGGTCGAAAGGCTGCCACGTGTTGGTCGTGTAATAATTTCCCTGAGAAATTTATTGCTGAGCATAAAGGCAAAAACATTCGTTGGACGGTCGCCCTCGATGCAGATCCGGCAGGCCGAAAGGCAGCGAAGAAGTTTGCAAAGCTGATAGAGAATATGGGCGAGCGCTGCGAAGTGCTTATTCTGCCTTCTGGTGGAAAGGATTGGGACGACTATCACCGTACTAGCTCTATAACTGGTGCATTCATAAAAAACGGTCTGTATTACGGACGTCTTTTTATGGCTGCTACGGCCAACGAGAAGGCATACCACCATTACCTACGGCACGAGCTGCGCTATTTTATTACTGATTTTGATAATTGCATGTACCGAATTGAGTGCGGTGAAAAGTTTCAAGAAGCATTGGAAACAGCTGCAGCAGTTCGCAGGAATAAGGAAGAGCAGGAAACAAGCGCTGAATCGGAAGATACGAAGTCAGAAGAAGCAAAGAAGGACGAGCAGAGCAAAGAAATGGACTGGCGCAGAGTCATTCTGGAGTCTCCCAAAGGGTGGGACATTTTTCTGCAGCATGCGGATGTGACCAGTATAAGTAATGTTTTCCCAGAAATGCTCTACCACGAAGCGGATGAGCTTATGGAGAAGGAACAGTACTATGTTATGCGTATTAATTTTCCGCGTAAGGCTCCCGTAATTATCCAGCTTGAAGGATCGTACCTTTCCAGCGCTCAGAACTTTGCAGCAGCTTTGCTGAGTAAGACTGCCGGTGGCGATTTCTCTGGGACAAACGGAGATTTTTTGCATCTGCGAAAACGCTGGCTCAACATTGCCCAGGACAAAAGCAACACCACTGTAAAATACATAGGATACGTGCCCACCGTAAACGCTTATCTGTTTGATGATGCCGCGTTTTATAAAGGTAGGCAGATTAAGCTGAACAACGAAGGCTACTACCAGATTGGAGACAAAGGCATACGCCCGATACTGAAAGGGCTTAACATTACCACGGATGGAATATTCGACCCGAGCTGGCTGGAAAACTATGTAAAGGCATTCCACTGGCAGGGACTTTCCTTATTAGCATTCTGGCTCGGATCGCTTTTCGCGCAGCAGATCCGCGAGGAGCAGAAGTCGTTTCCTTTTTTCGAGCTCACAGGCGAACCCGGGGCAGGTAAATCTACCATTCTTGAATTTCTATGGAAGTGTGTAGGCCGTAATGGGTACGAAGGTTTTGATATTTTAAAAGCCACAGCTGCAGGACAGCGCAGGGCGTTTAGTCAGCTTTCCAATTTACCGATCGTTCTTATTGAATCTGACCGCGACAATGGCAGCAAGGACGGCAGGGTAAAGATGTTCGACATGGACCACTGCAAACCGTTTTACAACGGACGCGGCACAGGTACTAGAGGCGTGAACAATGGCGGCAACGAAGTGTATGACACTATCTTTCAAGGTACGCTCGTGATCTCCCAGAACGCAGAGGTTGGAGGGTCTGAAGCATTGCTAGAACGTATTGTTCACTGCCATGCGAGTAAAGACCACCACAACGTAGGAACTAGAGACTTAGCCAGATGGTTTGAGAGACAGACTGCCGAGAACGTAGGCGGCTTTTTGCGTTGTGCGCTACGGGCAGAAAAGAAGATTTTAGAGACCTATTTTGCAGCCTTTAAGCACTACGAAGAACAGTTTGGAAACGAGCTGGAGAACCTGCGTATACTTAAGAACCATGCTCAGATTGCCGCATGTGGTGCAGCGCTTGGCGTGCTGTTTCCGCAAATGACAAAACAACGGGTAGATAAGTTGGCCAACTACCTTCTGGAACGAGCCAAGATACGCGAAGGACGTGTAGGGCAGGATCATCCGATAGTGAAAGAGTTTTGGGATGTATTCCATTACCTCAATGAAGAATCCGATAATAGAAAAGAGGGCTTTCTCAATCATTCAACAGATGCTGCTGTAATAGCCATATCCATACCACAGTTTATTTCAGTTGCCCGTGATGAAGGTTTTATCTTCCAACGCAATTTGCTTATTGAGCATTTACCTACGTCTCAACGGCACGTGTTATTAAACAGAAGTGTGGTTAGAAAGAGTAAGTGGACGAAAAGAAACATGCGTAGGTGGGAGTTTGTTCTTTAACTATCTTATATTCCAGATAAAGCGCGCTTTTTAGCGCGTTTTATTTTGTCTTCTGCTTGAGATGTCGATTATTCTAGACGACCCCCTTAAAGAAGCGTTACTTACGTTACCTACGTTATTTGTACTGAAATAATTAACTTTTTTTTGCTCTAGAAACGTTACCCAAGTGTAGCAGATAACGTTTGCAAAACCACGCTAGATAACGCTTTGTTGTTATTTGTGGCATATATGTAACTTGTCGTAATTTATGAATAAGTTGCAAAAAGAGAAGATGGTAATAACGTTTGGGGTGTTACCTTTTTTTATTAATTAAATAAGGTATATATGTATTAAAAAGTAAGAGGGTAACGTAAGTAACGCCGTTCTAAGGGGGGTGTCTAGAGAATGTACTTTTTTATACCTGACTGTTTTAATCGTAACCGTAGCCGTCACATAGGAAAGTCCGATTTTGCTTTAGAAACAGACAAAGGAAGAGGCGAAGAATTAAGCTTTGCAAGTTAAAAGTCCCCCGATCTCTTGATG
>CALNYX010000023.1:0-7328 GCA_942490925.1 uncultured Chlamydiaceae bacterium
GACGCTTGCGGGATAGGCAACCATGGCGAAGAACATAAATCTTTTGATAAACAATGTGAGAAACAAGACTGTTTTGTAATTGAAAATGTTTTGTTGACGAAAGATATCGTATCCTCGCTTCGCCGCCTCCACATCACTGTCGATCTTGAATCGCCTTCAACGGGAAAACGCTGCCAAGTTCTGGCGGAGTGTGAATCTAACCAAGAATCCTAATTCCTGTTGCTTAATCTAGGCTGTTACCAACCTCGCAACATTCCGCATGCAGTCAAAAACAAAACGGAAAGGCGACTATCAATAGTCCGAGCGCCTTTCCGTTTTGACAATCTCTCGCTAGAGCAAGACATAATGACCAGTCCGTAACTTTGCTCTCTCCCTCCATTCGCAGCAAGCTCGCAGTAGTACCAAATAAAAGCTCAAAAAGCGCACTACTTCAAGCTTATTCCTGCATCTTTCTTCGAGAACACAGTAACAATTTACCAATACCATCAAAAATAGGGGGGAGCTGAAATAGTGCCACGCTCCAGTGCCCTGCTTGATCCCTTCAGTTTTGACACGGGGGGGCATCAGGTGATGCATTTTTGCATCACACTTTTTCACACTGTGCACACGACACATTCACCACACACATCAACGCATCAACACTTCGAATTAACCTTGTAAACTGGGCAGAAGCACATACATTAGGCTTACACCTGCCCAGCCTAACGACTGTATGGTTATTTCTGATCGATTCGCGGACAATGCGACCACCCATTCAGCTCCATCGCCTTCTCCATTGCCGCTCTGAGTGTGTCTGCATGTTGGGCTGCGACGATAAAAGAGTCATGCACAGGCAAGCACGGAATTTGCCGCTCTCGCATCATTAAATTAAGAATACAGTCCGCAACCTTCGAATCCCAATTCTGGAGCTTAGAAGCCATTCCTGAGCCAAAAAATTTCCAGATTGCCGGATGCCTTGCTTCGATTGCATGGAACAACATGTCTAAGTCCATAGTTCGAAGCAGATCGAGCTTCTCATGCATGCGCCCAGCCTCTCGGAGTGCTTGTTTCGCTTGAGTTTTGTCATCCGCATTCAACAAGACTAGGAATGCTTTTTTAATGACCGCACGAAGCTCTGACGGGCAAATTTCGGACATCGCTTCCCGAAGAACTGGAAGATCATAAACGTCGCCTTCTGGAAGTTCTTTTACTTCGTGCAAATAAAGCAACGTTGGATGGTAAGCACTGAAGTCCAATTCAACGACTGCTTCGCCATTAATGCGAATCTTGCTGCGATCCTTTGAAGACAGCTGCGCCCACCATGGCGCATAAAACCGCCCTCCTCCAGCAAAGTTCACATTGAAGACGCGGTACATGTCACACGCTCTCGGATCAAAGATACGCTTACCCATTGCGGCTCGATGTGTATTAACCTCTGCAAGATCATCCCACGGGAACGTAATTTCTGACTGCTGGAGCAAAGCATTGTATTCACGGAGACGCTTACGGATTCCGAGTACAGCAGGCTGATCTTGCTTCTTTCCAGCCTTTTTCCCATATGCAACCAACTGTTTCTCTTCATCCTTAAGAAAGATAACCTCTTTGTCCGGATGCCATCCGACGTTTCCTCTATCGACTTCGTCGAACCACTCCAACAGACTCGTCGCTGGACGAATACGACTTACGCGGTTCTTATGGGAGCCTGGAGCAATGTATATGTGCGGGATAAACTCAATTAAACCAAGTCGCTGCAATGTGTCTGTAGCCTCCACAAAGACCTCTGTCGCCAGTCCAGAAGCATTGTACGGCGCTGTTGCTTTATAAAAGCCGTGCGCGCGACCTATCGCAGTATAGAACCCTGGAGCCTTTTGATGGTTGCAGTACAGATTGGCTAAAAGAACGTTCATCGCCTCTGTATGCTTTGATTCATGGAATTTTTTGATCTTTTCCATTTGAGGTGCGAACTCTTCAACAAGTGCGAGAAGATCATCACCATAGCACTGATAATTGGTGTCGAACGGAAAACAATGTGTAAATGGATCAAAACTCTGAATCGTTGATGTAACGGAACATTCAGAGGATGCACTAGTTGCATTGAGACTTTTTAGTAAAGCTTTATCGGGGTTAGAAACGACTGTATCGTAGCTTTTTCCGTGAAGTAACTGGAGAACTTGAGTGACTATTTCGTGATCTGATAAAGAAGTAGATAAGGAACTATGCATATATATGTACTTTCCATAATAAGAGTACAAGAAAGAAGATAAAAAAAAGTAGAGGAGAACAACGTCTCTCCATTACTCGGAGGCCTTCAGTAACTTTTGACCAACAGATTGTCGGAACATTGAATTGGTAGAATTTCAGATGATTGTAACCTGCAATCTAAGTTATTTATTGCCTGATGTTACCGCAATGGCCTTCTCTAAGCTCCTCTTAACCTCAAGCCCTTCTTGCAGAATAAACATAAAATCCGCCTTCATTTTTTGAAAATGTTCGTCGTGCAAGGGATATTCACCGCCAATGTCTCCATGCACTTTTTCCAAAATATCAAGGGAGTGATTTATACTTTCAACAACAGTTATGGAGCAATACAACACACCTCGCTTATCTTGATTCTGTGCCGCATCTACCAACTCGTACATCTCTTTATTCAACCTTTCTATTCGCTGAATAATGATAAGCAGGTCACGAAAAAGCATCGGCATTTTTTTTAAAAGTGGAGTACACTCCTGCAGTTGAAAATGCGTAACAGAAATCTCTTTTATTTCTGGCTCTACACCTTCAGCGATATTTTGCTCATCTTCAAACAACATCTTGCAGTAAAAATTCACCATTCCAAGATTGTTAAGCACAAGTGCAAAATAACCTGCTAGTAATCCCTGCACATATTGGGCGCACTCGACTTCCTTGTCCTCTTTTGACCGCTTATTAATGCACACGGCAGACCACCAGCCAAGGCCTGCTCCAGCAATAGTAAAGACACCCGTAAGCACAACCCCTTCCAGGCCACTGGGAACAACTATCTCCAAAGCTTCTGTGTAAATACTGGGATTAATACTCATCAACTCCTCCTACCTGCTATCAACTCCAGAACGACTCACTCACAGACGAAAAACAAAAAAAGCAACAAGCACGCCACAACTCAATCTTTAGAGCCTCAAAACCGACGTTAATCACACCGCCCATTGGGAGATCGCCGAATTCTTCATACAAAGTCACACCAGATGATCATCATCCCCAGGCTCAGAAGCCACAACTTCCTGCAGTTACTCAACACAGTTCAACGTTGACAGTGCTACTACCTGGCGTAGTTATGGAGGAACAAAAAAATGCCCCATCCCGAATTTTTATCCGACTCCAGTGCATCTGCAGAGATCGGCTCTTTTTTGCAGGTGGGGTGCAATTTAACCAACTTGAATACAAGCCATCTCAGCCGAGAAAAAAGAAAAGACGACTTATTGATTGTCTTGATTATTTCAACGCCTTAAAATCGACGTAGTTTTACGCGAATTTACTGCGGATTTTGTAGATGTTGGACTTACCCATTCCCGTCAGCTTCACGATCTCACTAACTAGATATCCTTTCTCCAGATACTCTTTGACCTCGGCATGCTTTGCGAGATTCGCTTGCTTGCCTTTGTACTTTCCTTCCTTTTTGGCTTTGGCAATTCCTATTGCTTGCCGCTCATTACGAAGGTTCGTTTCAAACTCGGCAAAAACTCCCAGCATCTGCAGAAAGCACTTTCCTGCTGGAGTAGATGTGTCTACCGGCTGAGTGAGCACCTGTAGTGCAGCACCTTTCTTTTCGAGCAGATTAACTATCTCAAGCAGGTCTTCCATATTCCTAGCCAAGCGGTCGAGCTTCCAGATTACAAGCTTGTCACCATCGCCTATGGCTTTCAGGATGTGCTGAAGTTCTGGGCGATTTTTAACACTCGTTGCCGATGCCTTCTCGGTATACTCAACCGCATCGGGATACGCTTTTCTCAACTCGTCCAGTTGAGCATCGAGGTTCTGGTCAATGGTGGATACGCGGCAATATGTGAAGGCTTTGTTCATTGGAGGTTCTCCTTGATTCGTCTTCACAGCTATTCCACTATAGCCAAGAGGTCAAGTGGAGTTCCATTAAAGGTCGACTTTCTTCCCAAAATGGACTGATTTAGTGGAATTCCAGAGTGTCCGCTTTGGTTATACTCCAAACGGAAGCCCTTTTGGAACGAAGAATAATAGCCATACAATCTAGTTGTTCCTTACACGGGTAGGGCATAATATAACTAAACTCATCCTCCCGGGAGTTTCAATATGAGTAGCGAAAAAGACAAAGATCATGCTAAGATGCTCGAGTGCTTTAAAGCCGCAAAAGAAGAACAGGTTTTGTACATTGATGCGCTTAAAACACGACAAGACTCATCAAGGAAATATTATCAACTTATAGTCTCGATTGGCTACCTTGGCTTTCTTGCAATCTGGTCTGGTATTCATACCGAATTATCCACCACAATAAAAATCACTTCGGCAGCTCTTATGACTACCTCAGCTCTCATCTTCATCATTGCGGAGTTGTGCGAAACATATTGCGCCGTATACCGCTGTAACGAAATTACTGATCACACTGAAGAAATATCAAAAGCTAGAAGAAAAGATGACTGGAAAAAATATCAAGCGATTCGAGCAGAACGAGCATTGAGAGAAAGTGAAGACAACATAATATGCAACAAGGTTAATTGGTTTGTCTTTGTCTCTTCAGCGACGACAGGAGTATTGGCGGGAGTCTTACTTGTTGTAGGCCTTATTGAACATTTTTTTAATTTATCAGCCATTCTGCCCCACTTTCTCCAGCTCCCTTGCGGGTAGGTCTGAAATGGGGTAGATTTCATTTTCTGCAAAACTAGGAAGCGTTGACTTTTGAAGCAGAAACCCAAACAAATGCAAGTATTTACACACACGTCAGGAGCGAAAGATCTTCCGAGAATGTTTTGGACATCCCTACAACGCTTCCGGATACACAAACTAGGTCAAAACTAGGTCAAGCCGACCCGTTTTTTACCTAGTTTTAAGGAACTTATGCCCGATCATATTACACTGCGCGGTAGCACCTACTACTACCAACGCGCCATCCCTGAAGACCTCCAGCATGTTATCGGTAAAAAAGTATCACGCATCAGTCTTAGGACTGGTAACAAGCGATTCGCAAAACGCCTTGCTAAAGTTCATGCAAATCGTGACACCGAAACATGGACTGCCCTTCGACAAAATAATTATTCCGGCACAATCGATTCTGAGTTAGTTCGTCGACAATGCCTTGCCTTCGTCAACAAACGCCTCAAAGTGGACGCTCAAAGACGTTTAGATGCCTACGCTAACCCAGACCCCCATCAAATAGAAAGACGTGCTCCTGAGCTCGCAGCGCAAGAGAATTGGATTCACGAGCTTAATGCAAGCTTGGCTAATCCGTTTTATCCTGGCGTGGATTTCGGAGACTCTCCTGCCCCACCAGTGCCTCATGTGTATATGACGGATGATGTCGACAAGCTCATCCAAGAAGCACAATTAAACATTAGCCAAGACACCCCCGCATACAATATCGTCTGCCGCATTCTCCTCGAATACATGGTGCCATTCCAAAAAATCATCTTGGAACGCATGAGAGGAAATACAATGGCAGAACGACTATTAACCAGTACGCTCTTTGGTGCAGAGAAGAACCATGCTGCCCCGCCTGTCTCAGATAACGAAGCAAAACAGCTTCCATCCGCTGAAAGCAAGAGCGCACCTTCTGCGCCTGTAATTTCCAAGATTATGGAAATGTGGGTTCGAGAATATAATGCTTCTCCAGATCCTCGAGAGCGCACTGTTGACGAGACGAGAACGTATGTTCAACGCTTCATCGATTTTCACGGAGACATGCCTGTTGATGCCGTCAAGCCAAGCCATGTGCGTGAATACAAAGATGCAATGCTCTTTTTCCCGGCAAGACCAACGAAAGAGCTTCGTGCAATGTCGTTGCATGACCTGATCGAGTTTTGCAAAAGCAATCCAGACATTCGAACACTTTCGAACACGACGGTCTTTAACAAATGCCTATCGACAATGAAGACCATTTTTCAGCATGCAGTTGAGAACTCCTACATTGAGAGCAACCCGGCTGGAACGTTCAAGAATAAGCGTAAGCATAAGAAAAAAGACCAGCGCCCATACAACGCTGAGGATTTGCAACGGATTCTATCCTTCCCTGTCTTTACCGAAAACGAGCGCCCACAAGGTGGTGGGTATGAGGCAGCATATTGGATTCCGTTGATTGCAATGTTCACAGGAGCACGACTGGAAGAGATTGGTCAGCTTCTTGTTTCAAACGTGGACATCGAAGACAGCATTCACTTCTTCGACTTGCGTGTAACCGAAGTTAAAGCATCTGGAGCGCTTCAGAAGCTGAAAAATGAAAGTTCGAAGCGTAGAGTGCCAATTCACTCTAAACTGATTGAGCTTGGTCTTCTTGAGTACGTTGAAGAACGTCGAGAGGCAGGAGATAAGCAGCTATTCCCGCACTTGCAGGAGTATAAAGGACGCATGACTCATCACTTCTCAAAATGGTGGGGACGTTATGGCCGAAAGCATGCAGAATTTGATAGAACGAAAACTTTTCACAGCTTCCGACATGCCTTTAAAGACGCTTGTCGAGAATGTGGCGTGAACATTGCCCATGCTCACCGCCTCCAGGGACACACGACAAGCCTTGAGGGCGATGACTACGGAGACGGCTTCTCTCTACGTGTTCTCTCAGAAGCAATGGAGAAGGTCTCGTACCCTCTCGATTTCAGCCGATTACGAGGATAAAAGAAGCCCCGTTTCTAAAAGAGACGGGGCTTCAGAACTCTGAAAGTCGTCTCGACGCTTATTCGCAATTTCAGCTTTAAGTATGATAACATCTTAAAAAGCGTGTGCAACTAATGCCAACGACCAACTATCGAGAATCATGTCTCAACGCTTAACTAAGGAGAGACTTATGAACTTAATACCATTACATATTGAAATTCCCGAGGAACATCCAGCTTACCAGTGGGCAAAATCACAATCAGATTCAGTGAACGCTTTTGGACACATTGGCACTCACATTGATTGCTACACAGCAGCACCATCGAAAAACGCCTACAAGGTGGACGTTGCCATTTTTGACTGCACCAAAGCAATGCCCTCAGCATCACACTTTGCAGAGGCTGACGTAGCAGGTAAGGCAGTCATTCTCTACACAGGAGTATTAGAATCTACTGGGTACGGCAGTGATGCATACGGGAAGTGCAACACCTTCTTAGAAAAAGAAGCATTAACAACCTTACTCGAAAACGCCCCGGCAT
>CALNYX010000024.1:0-1349 GCA_942490925.1 uncultured Chlamydiaceae bacterium
ACACAAGACTCAATTTGTGAGCAATCGTGATTCAATTTGTGGCACACGACTCGTTCCACAAAACTCCAGAACAGACAATTAACATATTCTAACACAATTTACTTGGTCCAAGTAATTCAATTTTAGTGACTTCGGAATTGCCCGCTGATGATCCAGCGCCTGTGAAAATCTTTTTAACTTGTTTATCTGTGTTACAATGCTTACTTGTATTGGCGTTTGAGACCGAAATTTCGATGAGATATGGCCAGATCAAAATCACCGTGTTTTCATCGCGTGGTGTCTGTCTGTCGATCTGCCTTGGCGTTCCTATCCCCAACTCTAGTATACTAACCTCACAGTACAGAAGTAAGCAAATACGCGTACAGTACGATGATGCCAGTGTTGTAATGTTACCTCTTGAGACTAGTAAGAGTAAAACTACTTTAAAATTTGTAGAAAAGATTACTATAATGTCAGATGATGCAATACAGATGCAAGTATATATACTAGTAGTTTTTGCAGTAGGCAGAAGGCAGAGAACACAGGGAGATCCTTTCCAGAGCACAAACTGATAGTGGAGAGCAGCCGTACAGTTCTGTATTGAAAACTTCTCTCACCAGTAGACACATATCTCAAACAAAACTATTTTTGCTCGGAAGTCTGCTGTTTGATGCATGCATCGTCGCGAAGGCCAACAAACAATGATTGCGGATGGAACAGGTTACTTTCAGCGTCAAAGGAGCCCGGCAAAGCAACATCACCTCTTCATCCATTAGCCAACATGGAAAAGTCCACGAACATCCATATAAGTCTCATCATAATGGCATTTCATCTGTCTCGCGTCATAGAATGGTGACAACCATACAAGCGATCTCTACTTGCTTCCTGTGTTCGATTTCTCGCTCGTCACGAGCAACTTTCTCCACGGGAACGGGAAAACCACGAAATTAAGAATAAGCGAAATCCCTCTGCCAACCGGTGCATGGTGATTACCTTAAAATTTGGCCAACAGCTCCGTCGGTGCGTATTTTGGCTCAGAATTCAAGTGCCGCCGCGGCGGTGCCTGTGTTGCAGCAATGTGCAACTAGCTGGATATATCGACACAAAAAATGCTCTCTCTTACTATTGAGAACGGAACTGCATCCTTCATTTTGATGTTTATAAGCGCTCTGCTCCACAATCCTTGGTGCCCAGGTGGACGGCGTCGCGGCGGTGTGGCTCAAAATGGCGCGTGTCATTGAGTCTTGTGCCACAAACTGGATCACGAGTACTAATGTTTCTCACTCCTTACAGTGATTCTATATTTGGAAGCGACGGAAAGACTGACTAGCAATAAGACGAAAAATGTGAGGGACAGACGTCTACGGGAC
>CALNYX010000025.1:0-2274 GCA_942490925.1 uncultured Chlamydiaceae bacterium
CTGGATTGGGACAACAATGAAACAAAGCAAACAATATGAAGGGAAAAGGGGACAGAAACAAAAGGAGAGGGACAAAAAGGACTCACCGGAAGGAACTGCTGCCAAGCTGCGATGTCAAAGATAATGGATACCAAAAAAAATCGTCCCATCCAAATTTGCGCCACTTTTTGGCGCCAAAAAAGGGGATGGCATGCGTAATGCATTTTATTGATGAAAAGATATGCAAATATCTTGATAATTACAAACATTTATTGAAAACAATGACATCAACGTCTTCTGGTTACAAAATAATACATTAATAAATACTGTTATTGTCACATCATTGGGACGGAGGGCGTGACAATTCAAATAAGATTAAATAAAGGGACTGGAAAGCCCGGCTGCAAAAAATTGAGAAACAAGAAACGACCGGCCACAAGTAATGGCCACAGCACAGCTAACTGACAATGGCACCAAGACGAAAGAAGACAAGTGCTGTGATGGGAAAGGCAAAGATCCCTATGAGGAAAGAAGCAGGGCCAAAGAAAAGCACACAGGAAAGGAAAAGCAGCCCGTTGGTGCGACAAAAGGAAACGCCAGCGGAGGCAACTGCCCACAGAGTGCCGAGAAGGGAAATTAAAGATGATACTACCACAAGCGATTCAGAAGAGGGAGAAGTGGAAGTACTAGCAACTGCAAAGAAGTCATTCAAACATGACTTGGACTCCTCATCTAGTGAAGGGGGGGAACAAAGTAGCACAGATGTTGCGGTTGAGGATCTCGACAAGATAACACAAAAAAGAAAGGACAGGGAATCGGAATTGCGAGAAAGGTGGCTGGAGGAAGAGAACAAGAAATTGCGTTTGACTGTCACAAGTCTACAAAAAAGAAACCAAGAGCTGGGAAGTGAGAGGCTAAATGAGCTGATGAAGACTCAACTGGGTAGGTATGTCAAGGAGACCCTGTTCCGCAAGGTGAAATTCGTAAATAGCAAAAAATTGGAGGTGGACAGCAAAGTTATGAGACAATGCATGAGCAGTATTGGGGTGACAGATGAGAGAGCAAGTGAATATAGCAAGGAAGTCCAAAAGTATTTGAAATACTACCTGACACAACGTCGGAACTATGTGATCCAAAATCTTAAAACAATTGTCATGAGTAAGTTCAGTGATCCGAACGAGTGAACATCATTTTTATGGAAACAACTCAACTAACATTTGTCGAACATTGCAAAGACAAGTTCATTTCAAATGATGGCAATGTGGTTCCGGATGATATGGAAGGTAAGGAAGTCATGAGTTGGGCTCTGAAAACGTGGAATTGAATATTATCTAACCATTCATTCCTTTCTTTGGGATCAAATTGGGCCTATGGCACAAACGACAGATGATCAAGAAGATCTGGAAGAGGGAGAGGTGATCACAAGGTCATACCCGACAGAAGAAGACCTATTGGGACTACGTACAACACCTTTTCAAGAAGCCTCTCCCTACACAAAGCACCTATGGCTATGGTATGCTGGTCAGGCTTTAAATGCCATTCCGTCAAGGTGGAACAAGGCAAGAACAAATACACTACTACATGAGGCCATGACAGTGTCAGACGAGGCTTTCATCGTTACCATCATTGTGGCCTATGAGGATAAGTGGAAAGAGGCTATAGAGACCCCAAGAACTGCAAGAGCCGGAAGGAGGAAGGGAGAAAAATGGAATGAGCAGATCATCAAGCGATTCACCAAGTACTACAACAGCATCAGTCAGGCAAGGGACAATGAGAATGCTAATGATTGGGAAGTGGCCTTCAGAGAGCACTGCAAGGGCCTACGCAAGAGAGAACAAGAGCCAACAGATGAGGAAAAGGAAGACACCCAAGAGGAGGAGGAGGAAACTGAGGACATCCCAGATGATCTCTGATATGAATGCAAATTGTGTTGTTTTGCATTGCAGATGCTACCGGATATGAATTTAAATTGTGTGGTTTTTTATATCTTAGTATGCAATTACACACTATGTTTTAGTCAAACTTTATTTATAAATGAAACAAAATAAACATATTTATTGTATGTCATTTTGACTAAACATTATAAGTAATATCACTAGAAACATATCACATTATGCATACAATTGCCAGCAAATATAGATAAAATACATATATCTAAAATCTGTTTTACTTAGAAATATAAACTTTATTACATACAACAATGTAGATAATTTATGAAAAATGTGCTCACACCTCGATATGTTCTGCATAGATTTGTGTCTATGTAATCACATATAATTTTCTATGCAGAATCCG
>CALNYX010000026.1:0-3082 GCA_942490925.1 uncultured Chlamydiaceae bacterium
GCAATCGAGAGAAACCAATATGCTCGCCAAAAGAAAAACGCTTTGGCATTTTTTTTCGGTGGTTTGCCAATACTTCTTCCGCGCTATGAAGTGTGGGAGTTCGCACCCTAATTATTGGTGACTGTTTTGGCGAAGGTCCGTTTTAAGGTCTCTGTATTGGCGAAAAAAAAAGCTTTTGGCGACACTATTGGTGACTGATCTTTTGGTGAGTGTTTTGGCGACCCTTAACTATTGGCGGGCCGAGCCCACTCACCAATAACAACATTGGCAATTCCCGGCCTGCTCGTTCTGCCAATAACTTTTGGAGGGCCTGCTCTTTCTGCTGCTGCATTTTTTTTCTGGAGCAGCATTATTGCGAATAATATAAATGCAAGAATTAATTAACTGTGTGGTCTACATATTTTATCTAGGCAGTTATTGTGCCTTCAGCCATGCCATTGTTCTTTTATCAAAGTATCCCTCTGTGGATCAAAGTGTCCATCTACAGACACAATCACTTTGTGGCAACTTCACTCACTGACATCCATCTTTCTTATCAGCATGAAAAAAGTCGAAGTCAAGGACTTCATCTTCCATTATAGCACCCCATACATTCATGCAACAATCAACTGTGAGATATCCCAGCTCTAATTAGCTTCATACTTTCTGAAATGAATAGAATACAAGAGGTTCAGTCAGTGAAATGTTGGCGCGCCTTCAACTAAAATGGCAGAAGACTCAATCAATATCCACTAATGACTTACTCTTTTAAGCTTCATTTTGCTTGACATTTTTATGAGAAGAACTTCAATCATTCATATGGTCAACATTACACTGTAGGGACATCTGGATGCCATTGAAAGTGAGAGTGCAGAGCAATCTCTTGAGACGCGCCGGGGACGTCTTGATTTTTGTGCGGATGAGTCATGTTCACTGCATAAGACGAAAAATAAAGAAGAAATGCTAGTTCAAGCAGTTTCATCGTCAGTAAGGTACATACCTGTCATTTATTGCTATCATTGGACGGATGTGGTGGCAATAGGAGCCGTAGTGTGGCCACAGTCTCTTATGATGTCTTAGAGGGGTGTGTTGTGACGAATGAATGTGCCGAGGTTGATGTCGGAGAGAGAGCGTGCCCGGCAGCTGGTCTGAAAGAGGATCAATTTTCAGTACCCACAAGATTCAAAGTCGGTATGTTCGATATTAGGCTCTGAAAATGAACATGAAACGTCCAACGACAGTGAATCGGCAATATTCAGAAAACACCAAAACTACAGTTTATTATTGGCGAGATTTAAAAGAGTGCTAAAACATCGGAACAAACTTTTGGCGAATTGAAACACTCACCAATAATTACCGCTGTTATTGGCGAAAAGACACAAATGCCAATGCGCCATTTTTGTCACCAAAACAAAAACCAATAGAAGCAAAAACTATTGGTGAAAAAGGGGCATTATTGGTTTTCCTCGATTGCAGTGTCCTCATCATCACCAGGCAAGAAGCGACATTTGAAAACGTCATGATGTTTCTTTTGACACCTCATCTCGACTGCCCGCGGTGATGGCGGGAAGGTTGACAACCAAAAAGCTCCTCCGAGCTCAGCCTTTCATCAGTGTTCCAAGCTTCAGAGGAGCTCAGGAGGCCTTGTTTAGCCCACTGGCGCAAAGGCCCCCAGGGCCGAAAGCTGCTCAGCTGCATGAGCGAGCTGTGCCCAAAAGCACTCGACGCTGCTGCCAGATGGGGAAAGTGACTGCCAGAGAGGGAAAGTGATGGCTGGCACCACCCATTGCATGCTTTTCTAAAAAGCTCTCAGAAAGGGTGCAAAGAAGCCAGCTTCGCTGGGCCAAGCCAGCAGCACTGGTCAAAGCTGGCGGTGGCACTTGTTTTGCTCCAGCGCCAAGCTGATGCCTCCAAAGTGGTGGCGAGCTTGCAAAGCACCTTTTTCCAGCCAAAGCAGGGCTCCTGCACCTCCTCTTTTGTGCTCTCACCTGCTCTCTCCTTTGCAGCCCTGCCTCGCCCCTTTCTTTTGTGCACTCCTCCACTCGCCCTGCTGCTCACTCCTCTGCACGCCCACCCACGAGCTTAGCCCGGTGCCCTTTTGTGCACTTAGCTAGCTGCGTGCCCTTCTGCTGCACGGTGCCGCGCAGGGCTCTTTGAAAAGCACACGCACAGCAAGCAGCACCTGAGCCCTCATCAGCAGGCGCAGGGTGACATGTTCCGAGATTAGGTGAGATGGGATCGGACAAAATCGCAAAAATTGTTATCATCATATTAAACATAAATAAAATGATAATTATGCAATCTACAAATCTATAATTATCGGAATGATCGAAAATTGTCCAGCGCGGGCCACGCCCCAACTCACGAGCGCATCCTGAGCATCACAATGGTGCTTCCGATGGCAATATCGTCCAATTTACTAAATTTCTAAGATCATCAGTTCTGTTAGATGTCTTAAACGTAATTTTGTTGATTGTAATCGAAAAAGAAATAGGAAAATTGGCCCGGTCGTTGAGAATATAGAGCAATAAGTCGATTGGCATCTTGGGCGCCAACATCAATCGGTTACCAAAGCAACTGATTTACGTCATCTGGTTGCATGTTTGAGTTCTTTTCTGTTTAAATACGTGATCTTAAGATGATCACAGTGGTGAAGACGCTCCAGGAATGTTATTGGGGTTGATTGTTGGCTTCGGATTGTGTTTTTGAGTGTCAAGTGCATTTGGCGCCGACTTTTCATCATCTGATTCAAACTCATATAATGGATGATAGAGGAGCCCTCTCACCATAAAAACTTTCAACAATCAACCTTATGCTATCATTCAGAGACGAAGAATATAAGATATGGCAAAGAAATGACTGTTTACTTTAACAAGAGGTGTCAATAGATGATGATTTGTGTTTTGAGATACCGAGTTGCTAGACAAGAATGGCAATACCAAGATCATTTGCAGCTTATTTTCCATCAATCTTTCACATATCACTCATGAACTTTATGTATCATAAGGCAGAGAAGAAGAGAAGGCTCTCGAAGCATGGTGCTTTCGTCACAGGAGGCCGTCACTTTCGCCATTGTCAAGTTGACTTCATTTTGTTTGAACAA
>CALNYX010000027.1:0-4622 GCA_942490925.1 uncultured Chlamydiaceae bacterium
ATTACAAGGATTTACGGATTATTCCGTAAATCCTTTTTTCTTTTCTGCTACCCTATTGCTACCCAAACGCACATTCTACCTTATTGATACCCTGATGAACTTACTGAGCTTTAATAAAAAAAGGCTTCACTCGAAGCCCTCTTTATTTCCATTTCTACAACTGCAACACTTTCAGCAACACGCCTGCAACAACGTCATTCTCTTTATGAGCTTTTGTCCAAAGAACTTCAGCTTCAAGGAGAGAAACGTCATTTTCTGTAGGTTGCTCGTATTGCCGTTCCCATTGTTGGATTTCCCTGTTGTAAATATGTTCACCATCAGGAGCATCCAAAATTGCAATATCTCCTGAGCCGCCCGAAAAAGATTGATACGTTGAATCGTCTTGTCTCAAGAATGTTCTCATTCTCATCTTACACCAACCTCTTGCATTTTAAGGAAAGCATAGCGCGTGTACTTGATGCCGCAACTTCTGGTGAGTTATGATACTTACCAGTATAAATGGACAACTCAGAACTACCTGTCATCACAATTACTTGACCTTCTTTTACGTATACCGTCTCACCTCTACCTACCCATGCGCCGCCACTCTCTGCAGTATGTCCTTGACCAAGAAGACGTTTTTTTGATGTAAAATCTGACTCTTCCTGCACAAAACCTGTCACCTCAAACGGCATAGACCCCATAGGAACAGGAAATTTATACTCTGTATTCGTTACAATCGGTATCTGACTTACAGAGTAAGTTTCTCCATGAATGTAAGAACTCACAGCATACACATCAGGAGCGGATTCCCTAAAGGAAAATTCGGCTAGAACAGCCGTATGCGCATAGTCTTTGTAGAAAGGGATTGTATCCTTTTTAGGTAATTCGATTCTATAATGCTTAAACGGCGTTGTGTTGTCGTATTCAAAGGTAAAGTATCCCTGCATTCGGTGGGAATTTCCGTTGCTCTTAGCAGAAGCATGAAGCATTCCTGCACAATGATCGTTGGACAATTTCGAATACAAAGTTGTCCAATTCTCCTTGTCATTTGAACCTTTCAAAACGAAATGTACAGGCTTCGCACGCCAATCCCATGTGGTACAAAATAGCTTTAATCGATCAAAGGCCTTAGGTTCCCGCAAAGTAAACCCTGCAAAATGGTCTGTAGTATGGTTGTTGTTTGGTGTTGCATAAACATATTCCCCACCATGTCCAAAGTTAAATAACCCTTTTGAAATATGGTTCCCATCATACTGTCCAGACGATTCGTATTCGATAATCTCTTTTGTATCTACATTATGGTGAGTACCACGAGGTTGATCGCTTAAAAGATGCTCACGCGATTCCGTTACAACTTCCCCAAGTGGTAGCATTGGCTGCTTTTTCCAGACATCACTTGCTGCGTCATATTCTTTTACTACCCCTTCAGCACTGTCATACCAAAGAGTCTTGTCCGGAATTAATCCTGTATGAAAAACCGGTGTAACCTCATAATCTTCACCGCAGTACAAGGCAGTACCAACTGTGTATCTAAAGTTATTCAGGAATCCACTCCAATTATAGCCGGATGTATGAATCCAGCGTCCAAGCATCCAAGCACGATAATACTGTTTTGCAGGTTGTACTTCTGTAAAAGAACAAACGTTCTTCCCATCTATATGCACATGCAGTTGCTCTTCTAACTTTGAAATTGCCAGCGTATGCCACGTACCATCTGAGGCATCAAAAGGTACCGTATAGAATTGAGCCTCATTTATTGCCACTACAATATGCTTCTGCCTGTTGTAGTAACGAACATTTACCCCTTTGCTAGAATTATACCCCGAATCATAAATCACATAGTATGAATCAGCAGCTTCCGGTGACGGGTTGTTACTCTTGAAATCAATCTCTACCGTGAATTCATCACCGTAAGGATGAAAGTTCTTATTCTTAAATTGCGTGTCTAGAGTTGCATTGGTCTGAATGAATCTATCGCCATTTGCGAAATGATACGACGATAACGCACCACGTGGTTTTTCTGTGGTGCTTACACCTAAGCTATTGGTTTGAATCCTTGCTCCGTGATAACCAAGCTCATGCTCACCAAAAGCATCTATCAAATCATCATCTACAATATGCCGACTCTGGATTAATCCGAGACATTCTTTTTCGATATCTTGAATAGATCCATAGTGAATCTTGCGATGATCTACGAGCAGATATCCTTTTCCATCTGGTAAGGCCTTAGCTTTTTGCGGATTAAGGCCATCCGGCAATCCCCCTTCTTTTTTCGGTGGAACCAGATACATAATATTTTTTGAAAACTCGGCAAATTTGCGACCATCCATAGTCACTGGTTCAGTCAGCTTGATATGACAATCTACAGGGGCAACGTTATCGTCATACCCCATGGCAATGGATGCTTGAAACGGCTCTTTTGCTGAAGCGAACAAAGACACATCATTTTGATGCTGTTCAGACACTACTGCTTCATAGAAGCGCAACGCCGTAATACTGATCCTGTTCCCCTCCCATGCTGTAAAATTGATACGCACTTTCTCATACGCTGTTGTATGTTCTGTGAACCAATACATACGACCATGAGAACGCAAGTTATTGTTGTACCCTCTTTGTTTCATGTCATCCGTGAAAGATACAATGTCTACCCACGATGCCCCATCCCATCCCTGAAGCTGCCAGTTTCGCAAGCAATTGGTGTGGTTGTTGTCATTCGGCATAACAAACAGGCCAACAAGAACGCGGGGCTTTGTGAAATCATACTGCCACCAGCCCGTGCCTTGACCATTCGGCGTGTGGTAACAATAATTTTCCCAGACCACCTGATTTCGTAACGGGCGCGTTTCGCTATAATTTACGTCATATCTTGCAGAGCAAGAAACCGTTCCAACTTTCGAGTGCAACACGTTGTTGTCATGTTCCATGTTGATGAATTCGGGGTGAACCAGATGGGCAGGCTGTCCTTCCTTAACCCTTCCGGAAAGAATGGTGTTACGAACTCCACCGGCATAAGTGCGAAGCACAACATCATTCACAAGTCCCTGCATACGCTCGTTTGTAGGCAAGTTCTCCGGTGCTTCGCCAACGTCAAAACTTGCTGCTGTACCGCCAACGTCGTACCCTGCACCACCTTGCTTAACGACCAGCCCCCTACCTTCATCAACTACTTTCAGATCAGGAAGACCAGCCTGTGCAAGTAACAGCTCTGCATCTTTTTTCGCCTGCTGGGTGCTGGCAAGCACATCATTTGCTTGTTCCACAACATCACTTGCCAACGCAGCGGCTTCAACAATCCTGACTTGTGCATCATCAATCTTGTCAATCATCTCCCCAGCGTTTGCGACTTCATCCTTTATCGTACCTTCAGGATATGTCACAGCACGGCCTGCCTGCTCTGAAAGCTGCTGCACCATCATGACGATACGATCCAAAGCTTTGGTCAACGCACCTTCAGGAATAATCCCGTTCGGTGGGATTGAAAGCAACTGGGTAAGATCCACCTTGCGGATTACCGTCACGCGATCACCATCAGCCGGAGCCTTTACAAAAGTAACCTTGCCGCCTGCCGTATTTCCTGCACCGGAAACTGTGTAGTCTTGTCCGGCTTTTTGGGGTGTAGTTTCCACCAACACAACGAGGTCGGCCGCATCGTAAAAAAGAAACGGAACCTGAATATCACCGCCGGAGTAGATAACCGTCACAGCGTTTTTATTGTTCTCTAACATGATACCCACCTTGTCCTTTCCGTAGTTTGTGATAAAATTTTAAAATATTTTTTTAAGGAGTACCGCATGAGATATTTATTGCTTCTTTTCTTACTTAGTTATGCTGTGCCTACCTATGCAGGCACATTTGGAACTCAAGATGTAGACTCATCTGTCGACTGGAAACATAAGTGTTCAAAACCCCACAAACCTTCTTTTACTGTTTCAGATGTAGACTCGTATAACTCTGCTGTTGAGGATTTTAACGCCTACGTTTTGGAAATAGAGAGCTATATCAATTGCGTAAATCGCGAAGCTAACTCTGACGCTCAAGATCTAGCCAACGCTGTGCAAAAAGGGTCACAACGTGCAGTTGATGATGTTTCAAGCGATCTAGAATCCGCGAAATCAGATCTTGAAAGACATAGAAGCATCATCAAGTAGCCACGCATAATTTATTTGTTAGGTTCAGGAATAAGTGGGTTGATGATCGTACCCTCGCCGCTCTCTAGCTGCTCCATGCCTTTCTTGTAACGTCTGGCAAGCTGGGAGACAGGAACACGGGTTGCGTAGGAACCAAGGTGGAAAAGTGACCACAGCATTTTTTCTGTTTGGTTTTCGTCAGGATTTTCGAAGAACTTCCAGCCCTGACGCATAGAGCGTTGAACAAGATCAAGCCCCGTTGCTGCCGGTGTCTGCATGGCATCAAACGAAGAGAACACGCCAGAGACAAGAGGGATACCTGCAAACTGGTATCCTGCGACGCCTGCGCCCATCTCAAGGAAGAAGTCGATCATAGACTCATCGTCATCTGGATCAGGCGCGTTGCCCCACATAAGCGCAAAGGCCAGTTGCATAGCTATGGGGGGAAAAATCTGATCGTACAGAACATACTTGGCGTACTCTACCTTGCTCATTTTTCCGGTCTTCATGGCT
>CALNYX010000028.1:0-9253 GCA_942490925.1 uncultured Chlamydiaceae bacterium
CACCGGAAACTGTGTAGTCTTGTCCGGCTTTTTGGGGTGTAGTTTCCACCAACACAACGAGGTCGGCCGCATCATAAAAAAGAAACGGAACCTGAATATCACCGCCGGAGTAGATAACCGTCACAGCGTTTTTGTTGTTCTCTAACATGATATCCACCTTGTCCTTTCCGTAGTTTGTGATAAAATTTTAAAATATTTTTTTAAGGAGTACCGCATGAGATATTTATTGCTTATTTTCTTACTTTGTTACGCTGTGCCTACCTATGCAGGCACATTTGGAACTCAAGATGTAGACTCATCTGTCGACTGGAAACATAAGTGTTCAAAACCCCAAAAACCTTCTTTTACTGTTTCAGATGTTGACTCGTACAACTCTGCTGTTAAGGATTTTAACGCCTACGTTTCGGAAATAGAGAGCTATATCAATTGCGTAAATCGCGAAGCTAACTCTGACGCTCAAGATCTAGCCAACGCTGTGCAAAAAGGGGCACAACGTGCAGTTGATGATGTTTCAAGCGATCTAGAATCCGCGAAATCAGATCTTGAAAGCAAAAAAAGCATCATCAAGTAGCCACGCATAATTTATTTGTTAGGTTCAGGAATAAGTGGGTTGATGATCGTACCCTCTCCGCTCTCTAGCTGCTCCATGCCTTTCTTGTAACGTCTGGCAAGCTGAGAGACAGGAACGCGGGTTGCGTAGGAACCTAGATGGAAAAGCGACCACAGCATTTTTTCTGTTTGGTTTTCGTCGGGATTCTCAAAGAACTTCCAGCCCTGATGCAAGGAACGCTGCACAAGATCAAGCCCCGTTGCTGCCGGTGTCTGCATGGCATCAAACGAAGAGAACACGCCAGAGACAAGAGGGATACCTGCAAACTGGTATCCTGCGACGCCTGCGCCCATCTCAAGGAAGAAGTCGACCATAGACTCATCGTCATCTGGATCAGGCGCGTTGCCCCACATAAGCGCAAAGGCCAGTTGCATAGCTATGGGGGGGAAAATCTGATCGTACAGAACATACTTGGCGTACTCTACTTTCGTCATTTTTCCGGCCTTCATGGCTCTAAAGTGGTGCCGCTGTCGTGCGCCAAACGTTCGGACGGTGTAAGTCTGAAACATGGAAAGCATGCGCATGGCGCCTTGGTGCCGCTGCCACATGGTTTGATCTATGGCCTGCGAGGAAGGCTGAGACTTGCGAATAATATCGTCCGCATAGAAAACTGCCTGCTCTGGGTCTTTTCCTTGGTTCATAGCCTTTTCGTACGCAGATACCCACAGCACGTAGGTTGTTGCCATATCAGCCATGCGGATAGGCCAGAAACCTAGATCAATCGCATCCTGATGGCTCAGCTCTTTGCCGAACACTTCAATCGTCCGCACATCGGTACGAAATTTTTTCGCTAAATCTCCTAGTTCTCTATCCATAGAATTTGCGCGATCACTCATGTAAGGAGATAGTGCATGAATCTCCTCCATTCGTTTTCGTGTTTTCGAAGACATGAGAGTTTTCAGTCCCTTGCAAAAATCTTTCATGCCAATGTCATGCACACCACCAGGGAGGGAGAATACCTGTTTTGTAGCAACGCCAAAGTTCCAACCAAGAATAAACGGAGTCGCAGCAGTTCGCAGGTTCTCCCCAATACGCTGCCAGATATCGCGCACAGGTCTTTCAGGCCGTGCAATCGCTTTTAAGTGACCACGCACAGCATCGTATGCAGATTCGCCCATAACCTGCTTAAACGCTTTCTCCCACTTTTCATGTTTAGTAACACGATCAACAAAACGCAGAGCTTCCGCGTGCGTTGTGTAATGGATAGTTTCATACAAGTGCTCAACAGCTACGTTTACAGAAAGCTTTAACGGAAAGCCCGGGGCTTTATTTTTGCGCCCCTGAGTAAATCCGGAACGTGCGGCAGGAGTCTGGTTGATGGCTTCAGCACGAGAAATCAAGTCTTCATGTTCTGTGTACTGCTTTACAAATTGAGTCTGCGGCAAAGTGTTGTCGTAGATCGCTGGGTAGTATCCGCCGGCATACTTCTTAATTTTACCACCGCGCTCAATACCAAACGCTTGAGCTTCAATTTTGGTCATATGAAAGCCGTTCTGCCGCTTATGGACTGCATCAAGCTCAGGATACAGACTATCGATGGCATCCCAGATTTGCTGAATTGCATCCCAATCTTTGTGGGTAAGCATACTTTTTAAATATGCTAACGTTTGCCCCTCTTTCAGTTCTGGGTATCCAGCAAAAACGCGCTCAAGGTTTGACTTAGTTCCTGTATGAAACATCAAGCCTAAGATTGCATCGGGAGTCCATTTGCGCCCGTCCTGCTGCATGATGTCTGGAACAGCAAGCTCTAAAAAAGTTGCATCACCGAGTGACATGTCAGCCCCTTCTTTTATCTGCCCTTTTAACTCTTTATGAATTCCATCCCGTAATTCAGCGTTTAACTTGATGCGAGAAAAGCTTTTACCGTGCTGCGCTTCCCACTTTCTCGCAGTCTTACGAAGGTGGAGCATCGCAGGTTTTATTTTTGCCTGCATCTCAGTCCACTTTCGTGTCTTTTCATTTTGAGCACCAACGAGTAGATCGAAAAGCAATCTGATGTTTACCCCGCGCTCACCGTTTTTGCCTGTGTCATTAACAGCATCAAAGGTAGCTAGCAGATACTGCAAGGTATCAAGGGAAGCTAAAACGCTATCCTTCGCATCCATAAGCTTACGCTTTAGCGTACCCTTTTCATAAAGCTTGCGTGTAGAGTTCTGCGCTCCTTCAGCACCAGCTTCAGCGGTATTATCAACCTGCTCTTGTGATACTGCTTTGTTCTCTTTACGAGTTTTACGTCCTTCATGGTCTAGGTGCTTAATCAGATCATTCACCATTCGAAACTCATCAACAGTAAGGTCTTTCCAATCAATTGCCGCTGTGCCTTCAACAAGCCACTCAGGGAAGGAAGGAGGCACCCCGTTAACATCTTCATGCGAGGCAAGTAACGTTTTCAGGCTGCTCATCTGTTCGGGATTTTGAGGATACAAAGATTTTCCGACCAAACCGAAACGCTGACCAATTGCTCTAATTTGATCGCGGTAGTGGTAATCAAGGCCGGACTTGTTCTTTGCATACTTTTTAATGCGACTAGTTGTTTCCTTTGAACTTTCGCGCACTCGCATAGCTTCACAAACAAGCTCATGAGCCATACGTACTTTTTCAAAATGGAATTGAACTGCATCCCAATCTTTAGCTTCAAGCACTTTTTTCTTTAAAATCTCAGTAGCTAATCTGGTATGCTTACGCATTGTATGCTGGTGTGTGTCATATCGCATTGCGTCACGAATCTTGGTTGCACCACTTTGATCTCTTGCAATCCTGCGCAACCAATCTCGTGGGCTGTAAGTTCGACTTCGACTCTTTTTGGCAAATAACGCACTGCACTTTTCGAGATATTCTCCACGAGCTTCTCCCGCGAGCACAATACCGTTTATATCAATGTGCCCTTCATCTTCTTGAAAGAACTCTTCCGCAACTTGCTCGACGCGCTCTTTAAAAGACAACGCGTCAACCATTGCGTATACCATCGCGTCTGAATCATCATATCCATGCTCGGTTGCAGCATCATCACCATGCTGACCATTCTTTTTAATCAACCCTCGATGCTTACGGCGAAGCTCCTGAACGGTATCTTTCCCATAGTACTCAAGCATGTAGGCTTCATCCAAGCCCCTACGTTTTTTCATCCATAAAATTGCTTGATACACAGGTTCATTTTCCACAACTGCCCGAGCATCTTCTTGAGCTTTTTTCCTTCTTTTATTTCTGTCCCGTTGTGTTTTTCTATCTATTGCTGCAACGCTTTCACGGTCAGCTTCTGCTTGGCATTCTTCTATGGTCGCTCTATCGTATTTATCGATATCCATGTGCTGTTCTACAAGGCCAAGGTTCAACTGTGCTTGCTCGTTACGGTCTTTGGCCTCTGCAACCTGCTCGTCTGTTGCCAGCATCCGGTCAAACACGTCCCGAACTTCATCGTTCAAGTTAACATGCAGGCTTTTTACGTTCTTATAGATCGCGACGAGCCACTGGCGGAATCTATGAAACACCTGAGCAAGCTCTAAAGATGGGGCTTTACCTTCACGAAGGTACGCTTCAAAGCCACGGGCAAACTGTTCATGATGAACGGTAGCTATCGCCTCACCGTCTTTCACCTTCATCCACTTACGCAGCACATCTATATCCTTCAGTAACTGCGGTGGAACTGCTGCCGTTGCGCCTGGTTCAATTACCTGTGCAAGAGCAGCCTTTTCTTTCTCGTATGCCGCGTCGTTATCGTACTGGGCGTTGTCATAATCTTTCTCAATGGTGCCTATCCGGTAGCCCTCTTCCTTGTTTTCCCAATCTGCAACCACATCTTTGTATGGTTGACCTTTAGGGTTAACAGCAGAAAGAGAATCTTCCAGCCCTGCACTCATAGTATGGCCTAGACGTTCCTGTTCTGCTGAAAGCTGATCCAGCGCCGGAGAGGAAACATTCTGGTCAAACACCTGTGTCTGCCCTGTCATACGGGACAATTCCGCAAGGAATATATGCCCGCACTCGTGTATAAACGTAGAGCGGTCAGCCGTTGCTGCCAGCTTAATTAAGTAGTTGTTATCTGGAAGAAAAGAGAGAGAACCGCGCTGCCCTTGGTTCAGTTCAGTTTTGATTTCATCTGTAGCGTCAGTGATACTTTCTTCGTAGTCGAATTGTAGAGGCGAAGTGTTCTCGATATTCCCCTCAAGGCTAGCCGTTTGGGACACTCCAAGCTCGGCCGAGACCTCTCCCATATGAATGCGACGCATAAAATCAACGCCATCCAGCCCGTACGAGGCATAACTCTGTGCAAAAGCATGAGGTATAGCAGCCATAGACGCGGCAGCGTCCTTATGCACCCCTTGTTTTATAAGCCCTTCGGTTATACGAGTTCGCTCGACTTCAAGTGCTTCCTTATGCTCTGTCTCTTCCTGATACTCAGAAAAAACACGCTCTGCTTCGCCTTGCAGGTCAAGCTGCACTGTCTCTGCTTCAGACATTGCAAGAGGGTCGGCTTTTAAATGGGGAATAAGCAGCTCGCGCTCATTTTGGGAAAGATTTTGCATAACGGTAGGCACTGATAAAGGCATAACCGTTTCTTGCTGAAAGGCTTCTTGAAAGACTTCCGGTAAGACTCCCAAACGGCTTAGCACTTCCTCTGGGGAAGCTACATCCTCACCATTCTCTATGGCTTCTTGAAAGAGCGTCGCAAACTGCTTAGCATCAACAAATTGTTCTTTGGCAGATTCAGGAAGTACAGAGTCCACAAATTCGCCAAGCGTTTTTTTTGAACGCTCTGTAAGTTTGCTGTTTGCAACCGCATCTGAAAGCCTTCGTAAATGGGTGGCATTCTCTTTTCCATGCTCTGCATCTGCGGCAATTCCTGCAACTCTATCTGCCGCTTTATCTACATGGGATGTAAGCCCTGCACCTAGAATGAATGCCCCTGTCATCACATCCACATTCTTCAAACTGGCAACAACATCTTTTACAACACCGTCCATGTCCTTACCCTTTGCAAGCGCGGAAAACGCAGCTTGAAACGGTTCTTCCATGTATTCTGTAACGCCCTCAGCAACGCCACCGGCAACGCGACGCGCCAAATTCTGCATGATGGTTTTTGTGGCAATCTTCTTCGTAATTCCACCTAATCCAAGCTTATCTAATAGTCCCACTACAACACCAAAGCTAGTTGCAGCTGTGCCTGCGTCAGCCTGATCCACGCCATCACGCACAAGGTCTTCGTACAGCGATGCAGCTTCCTGCAAACCACCAATCACAGCAGGCACAGCAAGACTGCCACCTGTTGCAACGTATGCAGCGACCATAGGCAACATGCTGGCAGCGGCTTCACCAACCTGCGTAACAAGATACTCTGGATTCATTAAAAGCTGCGGGTTATCCCACAACGATTTTTGAAGGCGCTCAGGAATTGCAAGTGTTTCAGAATTAAGCCATTCGTCTTCGATATACTTTGATTGAGCTAACCAATATTTTTCCCCTTCTCCAAACATGCCCCCGCGTTTGAATCCTGTAAGCTTCTCCATATCTTTTGAGGCGCTATCCATGGCGCCATAAAAATATGCCATTGCCTGATTCCCAAACCTTGCGAGAGTAAATGGTGCACGACCACCAGAACGAGCCAACGCCGTAAACGCGCTGCCGCTCTCCTCTATTTCTCCAAGCTCAAGCACATCATCATGAGCAATCGCAGCATTTTCAGGAACCCCCATAAACTGCTGTGTTTTCACACCAGAACGCTGAAGGTCGAAAGTCAACTTTTCTACAGCATCCTGCTTTTTCAACTCAGAATAGGTATTTTCAGCAAGCTCTGTAGGAAGCTCCATTTTACGGGCAAGCTCTTGAGAACGAGCAACCATATCCGGATTCTTTTCAATCAGGCTCTGCAAAATATTTGCAGGCAAAAAAGGCGGGGCATCAACAGCAGCAGAAAAGTCATACTCTGTATCACCTTCAACTGAGGTTTGTTCACTCATCAGGGAAGTTGGTTTAGGAGCATCTTCAGCAGCAGAGAAATCGTATTCGAGCATGTTATCCTCTTTTGGTGCGGTAGACGTTGAGAACAGATTGAGGCGTAATCAACTTTGGACGCTCGGCTGTTTTGTTATGTTTTTTTAACCCCTGCATAATTTTCACAAGATCGCCCTTCGGAACCTTTTCGTAGACAGGCCGCCAAGTCTCATAGAACTGACGCTCTGCTTCGCCTGTACGTGCTTTAAACCCTGTCATCAGCGCGGTCTGTTTGAGGCTTGATTTATGTTCTTCCGGCACAAACATACGCCAGTTTTCATGCCCATTAATCCGCGCATCAAGGTATGTTTCATCTTCATCAAACCACAAACTCCCTGCATCCTCTGCGCGGCCTTTTTGAAGTAGTTCTCTCAACGCATTTGCCATAGCGACATTCTTCTCTTGGCGAGTAGTCGGGTTCTCGCGTTCAAAACTATTCCGCACAAAGTCACGGGCAAAATTGTACCGCTTCATTCCCTTTGGACTTTCCATGTCCTTGTAAATTTCAAATTCAGCCAAATAACGGTTAATCTCTCCCTCTGTCAGTTTGGGAACTTCGCCTTTGCGCTTACCTGCAAGTTGCTTTTTCAGCCTATCGTAGTCAGTATCGTTCAGCTTCATGTAGTACCCCATTCGAAGCTGAGACTCAGACGAGATCGTACCGTTAAAAATATACTCTTCCGCCTCAAGCAAAGCCTTGGGATTTGTGATGACATCCTTGTTGGGCGCAAGCTGACGTTCGCCCATCTTGCGAAGATCATCTCGCAGCGCGATTGGAGCACTAAAAATTATTTCCTGAATGCGGGTTGCATCCTGTCCAGCTTCAGCCAGCTGAGAATAAAGCGTTTCCTTTTGTTCCTTCATTTCCAAAGCTAATGCACTTTCTTCCTGTGCCTTTCTTAGGGTTAACCGCTGCACAACCTTGTCATGCAGTTCTGGATTATCCGCATACTTTTTATGCGCGTAATCAAGGTTCTCTTTCAGGCTCTTACCGTTACCAGCAAGCTCGTTTGTAATCACAAGACTCTGCGTTGATGTAACCTTGTCCTTATGCTTCTCAACATAGACAGCCTTCATGGAACCGCTAATGCCGTACTTTTCTGTCTGCTTTAACGCTTCTTCCGGAGCTTGGTCATACAAAGCTTGCCATGCTGTTTTCTTCATCCCATCAACTTCAACCATGAATGCCTCACGCTGCGAGGGGAGAACTGCACCGGAGGAAACAGCCAGATCAAAGTTCTGCGTTGCTTTAGCTACGTGGGTATCTATGTCATACGGAGTGTCAAACATTTCCTGCTTGAGCACAGCCATAGAACCGGTAAAGTTATTCGTAGCAACGGTAAGCTGTCCTTGATGTTCAGCGAAAGCATGGAGCTTTTTCTTACTGCCAACCTGCCCACCACGATACTGCTCAAGAGCATGTGCAGCACGCGGAGAAAGTCCGGAGTAAATCTCGCTCCACTTTTCCTGCTCTGCTTGCTCATAATCACGAGTAAGCCCCTCTGCGGCCTTACCTTGGCGCTGTGCAGCCTGCGTCTCAAAATCAAGATTCCATGCATCATAGTTGGTTCGCGCTGCTAAAAACTGGTCGTTATCACGGCGTACCTGCTCTTTCTGGCCAACCTGCTGCACAACTTGCCCGAGCGCGGTCACGCCTTGCCCGAATGCAGCACCTTGCTGAAGGTTTGTTACCGGTTCATAAGCCAGCGGTGATTGCCTGCTTGCGGTGGGGATTTTAACCATGTGAGCTCCTGCTATCGAAGAAGAGAATACGCGCCGCTACCTGCCTGCGCTAACCCGTTAAACATGGAAGCAGTATTGTTTGCTCTGGCCTGATTTTTAAAAGCCGTACCTTTTGCTTGGCCTCCGTAATACGTAGCAAGAGCATCCATTTCCATGTCCACCATAGTTTCTGCAAGCACATCAGAAGGGGTGCCACCATCATCAAGTTGTACACCGCTTACGCCGTAGCTTGCTTTTTGGGTGGACATTAACTTTCGGTACTGGTCTTTTGTAGAAGCAGCGTTGTATTCACTAACCTTTTCAGCATATTCAGCCTGAGAATTTGCCATATCATTTTGCCCTGCCATAGATGCAGCCGTTCCTCCAAGTCCGGCCAGCAATCCCACTGTTCCTAAGGCCTACATTGCCGAAAAAGCACCAGCTATTCCTATTAATCCAGTTGTTGCAGCCGTTGCAGTTGTTGCACTTGTTGCCGCAACCGCCGCTGTACCGAATAAAACAGATGCCATAATTTACCTCTCTTCCTCTGGTAGACAGACGCGCGCATACAGATACCTATCCAGCAAATTGTCACCAGTTGCCCTGCACAGCCCTTCACGTTCAAAACCTAGATGCTGCATCCAGCGCAACGCTCTTTTGTCCTCTGGGTTCACCAAGGTTTCAAATCGCACAACGCCATGTGCTGCTCCGCGCTCAAAAAACTTTTTAACGATACGCACAAGAAGCAGCGGATACGTATCTACAAGTGGACTTGTCAGTAAAAACACTAAGCAAGTACGGCCACACTCAAAACCACCAAGGCAGGCGATAATCTCGCCTTCATCTGTCAGCACACTTATTGATTCCGGTGTTAAAGCAAGCTCTCTGCCGTGCTTTTCAGATCGACTCCTTGCAAATTATCCAAATCAGACT
>CALNYX010000029.1:0-1650 GCA_942490925.1 uncultured Chlamydiaceae bacterium
CGCGCGTGTCACACGAGTCTGTCCGTCAACCGTCGATATACCACTGGATCGTCAAAAGTGATCGTCCGATCGCAATTTTTTCACGATGGCCGACTTTGCCGTCGTTTTCCGTTGCCTTGTAGGACCCTTATGTGTGTATCCAGTGCATCACCGTGTCCTCCATCGAGTTGGCTATCTTCTACGGTGGAACTTTTGTGGTTATTGCCTTGTCTGGCGTCAAGCGACACTAATGTGCACAAGGACCGCGATTTTCGGGTTTCAAATTCTACGGGAAAATGTACTGGAGTCTACGTGAGTCGGATTTCTGTGGTTTTGGTTTTTGCCCGAAAAAAGTGGTACAGCTTCACTCGATCGTATACATAAGTTATAGGGGTATACTACAGTAGTAGGGCTATCTATTCATGTAGTGGTTACCTTCAGGTCGGTGCTGTGGGCCGAGAGAATCGGGACGGGACCGCCATTTTTGGGTCGGTGTGAAGAGCAAATTTTTTCATTCACGGGTGTTCCAGCGTGTTAAGTAATTTATGTCTCAATCAAATCTGATTGGCCAAGTTCCATCTCGTCGAAATATTTAATTAATTGATTAGTCCGTCTATTGCAAAAGCGTCCAGCATACGTACCGCGATCGACAAACCACAAACCACCATGATGCAGCACTCCCGTCGTCACGTACGAACCTGCTGTCATATCTACACAACAATCAGCCATAAAAGAGTAGTAAGGACATCAAAGGTACGTGGCAGTGAGGTAAACTTGCAGTGAATGCCTTGCATTATCTCGCTTTTGTTTGTTGTTTCTCACATGCTTTCTCTCTTTGCTTCTCTTGCCACCTGCCAAGTGGCTTTTGTTATTACACACAGGCAGCACTGCGAGCTTTGCTTCATTTGGCATGTTTCTTTGCAACTTGAGGTTTTCATTGATAGTTTTTTCCGGTCTCTTCTCCGATGTTTTCATGGCTCATGGCGTCGCTTTGTTGAGAGTGCAGAGAGCTGGAGTTGGCGAGCAGGCATTGGCGCTTGAAACAGAGTTGGTGCAGGTATTGGTTTTGGCATCTGAGCGGGTATTGGAGCAACTGCTTTGTTTTTCCTTGTGTGTTATTTGTTTGTCTAATCCACTTCCGGTATCCGGTTTGTTGTTGACGCGGTCTGGAAAGCACAACAACGGTTCAAGGCCGGCAAAGGCGGGTAAGATGAGAAATGATTTGCTTGCTTGCTTTTGTGTGGTATTGATTTGCACAATTTGTATTGCAATTGCTTCAGATTGTCAAGACTGACAACAGGAGCGATGAATTGTTGGGCTTGAGGAGATAGGTGACAACTATGACAAGGGACTGTTTTTGAAGTGAGACTATAATGTATTCATAGTCAAAGACAGCAAATGGGGCAATAAGGCCCACACAAGATAGCTATCTTAGATTTAAAAAGACCAGGTTAGCAACACTTATCATCTCTATTTGACCCTTTAGTATTTATACTTGTTATCCCACTGCCTTCACTGGACTTGTCGCAGCATTAGTGCATTAGACATGCATTGTGGTACCTGGTTGTACTGTTTTCCGGGACAATAACAGTACCACAGTACCAGTACACCATGACATTCTTCAATCCATAAGCATTGCGTGAATCGAATCACTTTTATGCTTGCATACTT
>CALNYX010000030.1:0-1120 GCA_942490925.1 uncultured Chlamydiaceae bacterium
CACATACCAAGTTCAAGTGACACATCCCCACCTTCGTTCAACCAGCATCAATCTACCGGACAGTTTCTGTACATTCAAAAGTAGACCCGTAAGAATCTTTCAATACGCCCATGGCAGTGAAGAAAGCATCCCCTCCCCACTGATTTGAAATGACGAAGCTCTGTTCCCCAGCATGAATAATTTCATCTGGCTTTTCAAAATATCGCCCTTTACAATAACCAGTCAGCCCCTGAAGCACTTCTCCTTGCTCATCGATGCTAACCTCTGCAAACAAATCCACATGAGTGTACCCACCAATCAAAGACGCTACATCATCAACCCCAACAAACTGACTTTCGACCAAGTGTTTAACAATCCATAAAATAGTTCTATTCTTTGGCAAAAGTCTGCGTTCTACCCCACCACATAGGACCGTAAACTTGGTGTAGTCCCGCTTTGTATTACTTACTTGGACTTCCTGTTTTTTCCGCGCGTATTTATCCTGCCACTCACTAGCCTCGCGGAGCGGTATCAGACGCTGCGAAAACAGCAAAAGATCACCTTGATGTTTATATGGATTTAATGTGTAGCAAGAGATGTCCAAACCTTGAGCATTCAGCCAAAGAACCGTGGCGACAACCTCATCAACAAATTCTTGTGCCACCATAAATATGCGTACCTTTTCACCCAATCCATACTCTTCAATCTCGCCACCAAGAAAAGCACTAATAACGGCCTCGGCCTCACTTTCAGTTTCAAGCCCTGCGTACTCTTGATATGTGGACACTATATCTTCGCGAGTCATTACTGATGCCATTCCAGCATACCTAATGGCTTGCAGGTCTACATACTTATCGTTATCGCCGCGTTTAAGCTCGATAACAACAAGGTTGCCGTCCTGATCTATTGCCAGAATATCGATTGCTTTTTGACTAGACACCCACTTGTTGTACTCACGGTCGATAACCAACAGCCCTTGTTCAAGGATAGAAATATCAGCTGCTAGCGCTTCCTGAATATGATCCAACTCTCGAATACCTTCAGAGCAAAAAGAAGTCTTTTCAACCGCAACAAGCCGCTTGCTGTCACTAGAAAATTTATGAAGTGGCATTCTATCTCCTGATTGAGCTAGCTTCGGTCG
>CALNYX010000031.1:0-6686 GCA_942490925.1 uncultured Chlamydiaceae bacterium
GTTCCTGATGCTGCTGCATAACAACTGTACTTATACGACTAGATTAGATAAACTGTACAACTGTACTTATAGTTACGAGTAATAAGGACTTTCACTATCACAATCATCTAATTTATTAGGCGGTCGTCTACCGTCGCTAGTCAACAATTCAGGATAAAAAATATCGTTTTTTAAATTGCCAATATGACATGCAATTCATATTCCAGAAGCAATACTTTACAGTGGAAACGCAACGACTAGATTCCGACGCAGAAAACTAAAATATGCGCCCGTACTTATAGTAAAAATATGTACAACCAATCATCGCAGATTCGCGTGTATGTCTGTCTATACGGTTCATTTCAACGTACACTCACAATAACGTTGCTAGTTTCTTTGACAGCGTCACGACAGCCGTCAAAGATATGCATTCTAACTAACCATCAACGTCTGAAGCTGATATGCTATGGATAGAATGGCATCGCATTTGACCTTCCTAAACTTCTTAAATTCACGTATTTACTATAAATAGTATTTAATATATTTTTTGGGGAAAATGATGCTAAGGGAGGAGGGGGGAGAATGAAGTTTTAATTAGTGGACTAGTCATATTTTAGTTTTGGTTATTGAACCGACATTGGTGTTGAATCCCCCCCCCCCCCTCCCAAGAGATGTCAATATTATTCCAGGGAATGACTCAGATTTGCTTGAGTGAAGCTGCTATTGCGTTACAAAAAATGACACTTCTGAAGAAATTTTTTGCCAGGCAGGGGTTGTTAATTATTTTATTTTCATTTTTTACAAATTTATCAGTACTGCGTGTGTTCCTTGTTTGTCTGAGACGCTCTTTACGAAACAAGTACTGGTATATTTCACAAAGCAACTACTTTTATCATGCAACTGAGCAAAAGTAGAGCGGATTTATCTAGCAAACACTGTACGACTCTCAAAACTCACCTATTAGTGTTTCACAATAAATAATGATTATAAAGATGATCTTTCCAATTTTCATTTACACTACATGTCTAGAGCGATTAACTGAAGTTCATAAATTACGGCCGCATACACAGAGCCATTGCGGCCGAAAAGCAGGAAGCCTGGCGTCGTGAAACGGAGAAATTAAACAGCTTGAAAGGAGCCCAACTCTGGCGCAGTTTCAAAAATCTATCCGGATGCGGGAAATCAACTGCGGGCGTTGGAGTGCTGGAGGATGGCAATGGGACTGTGCACCGGGGGGAGATTGAAGTCTCTGCAGCCTTCGCCAATCACTTGGAAGCATCACACCGAACGCATGAAGGGCCGGAGTATTGTGAAGTGACAAGGATTCAAATCAACAAAGAAATTGAAGATAACGAACAACTTTTCTCTCCCTGCTTCCCACCTGCTAAGGATGAGCAGGGGGACGAACACTTCCTAGCTGAGCCCTTCATGCCGGAAGACATCACAGCTGCACTGAAGCAATTCCGCAAGAAAACAGCGCCGGGAAATGACGGAATCAGCTTCACCGTTCTCAAGCGAGCCACTCCCAAGCTGATCGGCATCATAGCGCAACTATTCACAGTCTGCTTCTTCGCCGGCTACTTCCCGGGAGCCTGGAAAACAGCTACAGGCATCATGCTCCACAAGCCCGGGAAGGAAGCAAGGAAGCCCGGAAGCTACCGGCCAATCAGCTTGCTCAGCTGCATCGGGAAGCTTATGGAAAAGTGTATCTCAATACGTCTAAACATCCACCTTCAAGACGCTGGATTCTTCAACGCAACACAAAGAGCATTCCGGGAGGGTCTCGAGGGGGGTGAACACACCTACCGACTATCAGAGGAAATAGCAACAGCCAAGACCAGGAAGTTCAAGACCGCCGTCGTATCGCTAGATGTTGAAAAAGCCTTCGATTCGGTATGGCATCAAGGACTACGCCACAAGCTAGCGGCGGCGGATCTTGGACTTCCCTGCAAACTCATACGGCTACTATCAAGCTACCTCACCGGCAGATCAATCGCGGTGAAAGTCGGACGAACCCTCTCGAGGCCCATAACACTCCTCGCCGGCACCCCTCAGGGCAGTGTACTAAGCCCCACGCTATACAACATCTACGTGAATGATATACCCTTACGTCAAGGAGCATTCAATGACGGAGGCCAATTCGCTGACGACGTCTCAGCGTGGTGCACTGCCCGGCTGAAGCGTACAGCCTTGGCTCGCCTTCAGCTCACTTTAAAGGATCTCGAGCCCTGGCTGTACAAATGGAGAATAAAAATAAATGTTTCAAAAACTCAATTAGTATGCTTCGGCCAGATGGGTGCTGGCAGCTCTCTCAACTTCTGCGGCAAGAAAGTGACGGAAAGCAAGTCGTTGAAAATACTCGGCACCACATACGACAAGATGGGTAGAGGAACGACACACTGCAAAGAAATAGCAGCAAGGGCCATGTCGCGGGTCAACCTTCTTCGTCGTCTCAGGGGCCGGTCTTGGGGAACGAACGGGCAGAGGCTGCTTATGTTCTATAAGCAGTTTGTACGGCCTGTGATGGAGAATGGCTACGCATACACAGCCACGGCAAAAACATCAGCTACAAAGCCGCTCCAGGTCGTACAAAACTCTGCCCTACGAATCATCCTCAAGGCCGACAAGAAGACTCGGATCCGCGACTTGGAAACAAAAGCAAAACTTCTTCCAATCCGGCAAAGACTGCAACAACTAAAAGATGGCGCTGCTGCAAGGTACGCAAACAGTCCGCTAATTGCTCGGCTAAACACTCGGAAAACCCTGCTGCAAAAGCAATAAAAGCAAACAAAAGCAGAAGAAGGCTCTGTGGAAAAACTGCGAAAATAACGAAATAAAGACTCAAGCTAGTAAGCATAAAAATATCAAAAAGAAGCGGAAAATCAGGAAACTGCATCAGAATACCGGCGATCCCATCCTCAAGACTGCATACAACAACTTGAACAGGAGAGTGAGAACTGCCATCGCCAAAGAGATGCAGTAAGCCTGGCAGCGAGCGACGGATGAACTCAACCACCTGCAGGGAGCCAAGCTTTGGAAGCGATTCAACTCTCTGACAGGTGGAAGCAAAACCAGCTCGTCTGCCAAATCCCTGATCGACGCACAAGGTCAAAGGCGTAGTGGAGACCAGGATGTCGCCAACGCCTTTGCTGATCACCTAGAGGCCGTACACAACACTCACCAAGGACCGGAATACTGCCAGGAAACAAAAGATAACATAGAAAAAGAGATCGCTGAAAATGCTCAACTCTACAATCCGTGCTTCCCCCCAGCGGTTGGGGAGCCGGGGGACGATCACTTCCTGGCAGAACCGGTCCTGGTCGACGACGTCCAAGGAGCCCTTCGCACCTTCAAGAGCAAAACCAGCCCCGGCAGCGATGGCGTCACCTTCCAAGTCCTGAAGCAGGCAACACCCAAGCTACTCGGTGCGTTAGCACAACTCTTCACGGTCTGCCTCCTCGCTGGCTACTTTCCCCTCCTCTGGAAGACGGCGACAGGCGTAATGCTTCATAAGCCGGGGAAAGACTTCAAGTCAGCGGGGAGCTACAGACCCATCAGCCTGCTCAGCTGCGTGGGGAAGCTGTTTGAGAAGGTCATCTCCCTACGGTTGAACCTACACCTAGGGGAGATTGACTTTTTCAACAGCTTCCAGAGGGCATACCGGCAAGGAATGGAGGGCGGCGAGCACCTCTACAGGCTCACTGAGGAGCTGGAACTCACCAAAAAAAGGGGATTCAAGACAGCACTGGCGTCCCTGGATGTGGAGAAAGCGTTCGATTCCGTATGGCACGACGGAATACGCCACAAACTATCCGCTCCAGGGATCCAACTACCAGCGAAGATCATCCGCCTCTTTTCCAGCTACCTCAGTGGGCGCAGACTCCAGGTGAAGTCAGGACAAGCTCGATCGCGAACAATCACGCTCCAAGCCGGAACACCTCAAGGCAGCGTACTCTCGCCGACGCTCTTTAACATCTACGTTAATGACATACCCCTTCGCCAAACAGCAACCTGCGATGGGGGACAGTTTGCGGACGATGTCAGCGCATGGGCGTCGGCGAAGAGGAAAAAGACTGCCATGGATCGCCTCCAGATCACACTCAGAGAACTGGAACCATGGCTCAAAAAGTGGAGAATTAAAGTCAACGCCACAAAAACGCAGCTGATATGCTTCAACCAGAAGGGCCAAGGAAACGCGATCAACTTCTTGGGGCAGCGGGTCGTCGAAGGGAAAACGGTCAAGCTACTCGGAGCGACCTTCGACCGAGGACTGTCCTACCGGGAGCATTGCACCGGAGTCGCCAAGAAAGCCATGAGCAGAGTCCATCTGCTTAGGCGGCTCCGGGGCCAAAACTGGGGAGTGAGAAGCCGGAAGTTGCTGACGTTCTACAAGCAATTCGTACGGCCTGTGATGGAAAACGGCTACAGCTTATCAGCCAAGGCTAAGCCAAATGCCTTCAAGTCCATCCAGGTCGTACAAAACGCAGCACTCCGGGTCTCACTCCAAGCTCCATACAGGACCAGGATCACAGACCTTCACCTACAGGCAGAAATCACCACCATGACGGAGAGGATCAATCAACTCCGCGAGAACGCCGGACAACGCTATCAAGGGAGTCACCTAATGCATCTCCTGGATACACGTAAATCGCTGCTTGAGAAGTAAACGCACAACCAAAAAACGAGATGAGGCTTGAGGGAGTTTATTTGCCGCGGTCAGGATTTGAACTCAGGTCTCTAGCGCGAGAGGCCGGTATCCCACCACTAAGCCACCTGGCCCGCCAAATAGTAAATTAGTAAAAATACTTATTTTTATTATATAAAAATAAGTAGGCCTATTTTTGCTGTAACCTTTTCTAAGATAACCATACTAAGATAACCATGTATTTTTATTCTGTGACATTTCAATGTTTTTATCAATAAAATATTTTAAATATACTGTACATTTCCAGTTACAGTTTTTTTCTCTTGGATGCAATCCATTTAACTGTTTCAACAATAAATTTGTATGTTACTATGGAAACCGCGTAGCGTAATGGTTAGTAGCACAGTCAAACCGTGTGCACATGTTAAGGGTATGCGGTTCGAGCCCATAAGCTGTGAAAACTACCCGGATGCGGTTCGAGCCTGTAATTGTGTGGAACTACCCTGATGATAACAATCCACACTGCTTCTAACGAAGCAGCGAAGGAGCGTGGGTAGAAGAGTACATTGGCTCTTGGGTAATGTTCCAGGGGGTAAACCACAACATGATAACCATGGTATATGATTTATCTTTTCTTATTTAGTCTTTATCCTTTTTTATTTCACATGACATATCTAATAAATTTTGAGCTAATGTTTCATGTATTATATCTACTGTTATGGTTTTTACAGATTTCCGAAAGATCCAGTTCTAAGACAAAAGTGGATAGATGCTCTACGCAGAGAAAACTTCAATCCATCCAAGTATGCCGTTGTCTGCTCTGCGCATTTCCGGACAGAAAATTTTGACCGAAGCAGTTTGTGCATGGTGCGATTACGTGAGAATGTTATCCCATCTATCTTTCAAGCATTTCCAGCACATCTACAGCGTCAAGTTAAAGTGCGTAACCCTCCAAAGGACCGTTCTAGTTTATCTGCCGCTAGCTCATATTGCTCAGTCTACATCGAATATTGCTCAGTCTACAGCGAATATTGCTCAGTCTACATCGAACATTGCTCAGTCTACATCGAACATTGCTCAGTCTACATCTGCTGAGGTTAATGAAGGTCCTTCAACCGTCGATAGCCCTGAGACTCCAAGAAAAGCGTCACTGAAGCGAAAGCTTAGCGAGGTTCAAGATCAGCTGCCATCTACAAGGAAAAAAGTAAAAACTTTATTGCAAAGTAAGCGGCGCCTAATGAAGAAAAATGCTGGTCTAAAGAACATTGTTTCAGACTTAAGAAAGCATAGCCTTGTTTGCGACAACAGCCTGTCAGTACTTGAGCAGTCAGCTGGTGGTGTTTCTGACTTACTTAAAAGACAAATTGCGAAGAAAACAAACAATCCTCTTCCGGTGTCGTATTCGCCAGAGTTGAGAAGTTTCGCCTTAACTTTGCATTTCTACTCACCTCATGCATATCGATATGTACGGAAAATGTTTGATACTTGTCTTCCACATCCGCGAACAATTGAAAGATGGTATCAGAGCATCGACGGATTTAGAGCACGGAAAACAATATTTCCCGCGGAATCGCGGAATTTTTTCAAAACTGGCCACAGACAACTTGAACCATTGACAGTTGTTGATAATAAGCGTTGATAATTATAGAATTTATAGTCTGAATGAGGCTACAGCAGCAGCTGTACTCGCATTCCACCTCTCACCCTGCCCTATCCGAGAGGAAAATGTTATGATTGATGTTGAAAAAATGGATAAATGTTTAATGATTAATTGTTTTGATTAATTTAATTTACGAGCAATTTTTACGAGCAATTTACGAGCAATGTGCTCGGAGAAATGCACGCGGAAAAAGATGCGCGTGTAGTTTATCGCGGAATCCGCGCGCTAAATCGCGGAATTCCATTTCCTTACTGCAGAATCTGTGATTCCTCACCCTCGTGGGACGACCCGGAGCACTTCCGTTTCTCCACGAATACCGATCAACTGCCATCTCCAACCGTAGTCCATTTTTCTTCATCAGCTGATCCTCTTTCCTTTCCACATGTCCCAACCATCTCAAAG
>CALNYX010000032.1:0-10617 GCA_942490925.1 uncultured Chlamydiaceae bacterium
AACCCTAATCACTAACCCTAATCACTAACCCTAATCACTAACCCTAATCACTAATCGTAATCACTAACCGTAATCACTAACCCTAATCACTAACCGTAATCACTAACCGTAATCACTAACCATAATCACTAACCCTATTCTTTCAATTAATATCATATCAAACACATTTCAGAATTGGTCAAACATACAAGAAACCCCAACACTAACAAAAATTTTACCTAACACTACAGCTACTCAAAGTACACAAAAAAAAATATTTAAGTACTTACTAAGTCATACTTACTAGGTCATATGTAAATACCTAATTACTTAATAATTTAGGTATTTAATGTAATCTACATTTAATGTATAATCTGTCATGTGGCATGGTTAAAAATGCATCAACTCATAAATTCGTTAATTCGTAAATTCGTTAATTCGTAAACGCATAATTTCGTAAATTTGAAAATTCGTAAATGTGTACATTGGATAATCACTAACCCTAATCACTAACCCTAATCACTAACCCTAATCACTAACCCTAATCACTAACCCTAATCACTAACCCTAATCACTAACCCTAATCACTAATCGTAATCACTAACCGTAATCACTAACCATAATCACTAACCGTAATCACTAACCGTAATCACTAACCATAATCACTAACCCTATTCTTTCAATTAATATCATATCAAACACATTTCAGAATTGGTCAAACATACAAGAAACCCCAACACTAACAAAAATTTTACCTAACACTACAGCTACTCAAAGTACACAAAAAAAAATATTTAAGTACTTACTAAGTCATACTTACTAGGTCATATGTAAATACCTAATTACTTAATAATTTAGGTATTTAATGTAATCTACATTTAATGTATAATCTGTCATGTGGCATGGTTAAAAATGCATCAACTCATAAATTCGTTAATTCGTAAATTCGTTAATTCGTAAACGCATAATTTCGTAAATTTGAAAATTCGTAAATGTGTACATTCGTGAACGCGTAATTTCGTAAATGCACTCATTCTGTTCTGACCAAAAAGGTCACACAATGCTTTGCCTGGCATGAGCTGTTCTACCAAGACAAGATTTTGGGTTGACACACCTTCAACATTTGTTATTGAACCTGGCTTCACTTTTGATGCCATAATCCATGGAAGACCCCAACCAATGACTAGAGCCCGAACCAGAGATGGAAGATTTTACAACCCAGCCACAACAGACATGTTCACTTTTCGCTCCCTGATCAGTGATTATTTCAGAACACAATTATTGGAAAAACCAGTTTTTGCAAAGGGTGCAAGTGTCTCTGTCACAGTTGAGTTCTACCTCACGTGCTCAGGAAGCAGGGAACCAGACCTTGACAACCTTGTAAAGTTTGTGTTGGATGCCTGCAATGGGCTGGTTTATGCAGATGACATTCAGGTAAATGTGATAAATGCAAAAAAGCATAGTTATGTCACAAAAAATGATAAAGGAAAAACTCATATCTATGCAACAAGAAGCCCAAACTAAAGTAATAAAAATTAACAAAGAATACTATAACTTTATGACTCTTTTGTCTTCTGCCCTGGCAACTGCGTCACAACAACCACACTTGGATCGGAGTCATAGTTCACATTATTCACAATTAGTGGAGCTCGCGCATATGAAATGGTCGTGTTGCTGTCAATGCTGCTGATGCTCATGTCATCGCTCTCTTCTTCTGAGGACTCATCCATAACTCTCCTTTGTTGGCGTGGTTCTGCAGCCTGGTAATTCTCCTGATTCTCCCGAAGAAGCTCTTCTGTTTCTGTTGAGATGGTAGAACCCACACTCTCATCAGTGTCATCAGGGTCAGAGCTGCCAGAAGCATCACCATTGTAACGGCCCCGATCAACTTGACCCATGGCAACAGCAAGTGGATATGACATGTTTTCAAAATTGTGAACAGAATGATGGGTTGTGACTGTAATTACGAATTTACGCATTTGTGTTTTTGTCAAACTATGAAAAAACGAATTTACGAATTCACGAATTTGTGTGTTTACGAATTTATATATTTGTGAACATTGACATTTACGAGTTTACGAATTTACAAGTTTACATTGAATTTACGAATTTACGAATTTGCGTATTTACGCATTTACGCATTTATGAATTTTCGAACATTGACATTTACGAATTTACGAATTTGCGCATTTGTTAATTTGCGCATTTGCATGATTGCACACCTGTGAGCAACAAAGTGTGCTCACAATTATGCCTTTTGCCAACTCAGCCATGTTTTCCCCTCCATCTAGCCAACCCCCAGTTGCCCTTGTCAGCCCCAACAAGAGGAGCCCTTCTGCCTATGCCAGTCAGGGAACTCAACCCAAGAAGCCCAGAGGAACACAGCCTAAGGAAGGGCCCAGTGGAGTCAGGACAGGTTGCATGGAAATCATTGCTAAGGTGACCACTTTGCCTGGAAAGGATGGTGCCTCTCCTGAGGGAAAGCTTCTCCTGAAAATTATTGAAGACCCAAATGGCACCCCTCTTGGAAAATCTTCTGCTGTTTACATGGATCATGTTTTGACTGAAGATGATAGAACTGCTGCCAAACTTGCCCTTGCAAATGCCCACAACTCTAGGAAAATCACTCCCCAATCCCTTGGCCTCCCAACTGTTGGCACAAAGTTTGACAATGCAGATGACAGGCTCAGTCCATTTGTTCAGTCAACCATGCAACAGACAATGTGTGTTGTTGGTGTTCCTAAGGTCTCTGGAATTGACAAGTGGGTCAAGGCAACAAATGATGGAAAGATGGAAAACCAGCACAAGACTGGCAACCTTTTTTTTTCTGCAATCCCTCACAGTGATGAAGGCATGCCATCCCTTGATAACAGACTTGGCAGCCCAGAAATGATGGAAGTTGCTCCTGGCAAATGGCAAATGAACCCTAAGTTTTGGTATGAGCAAATTTTTCAAGGAGGCAGGGCAAAGAAAATGGAGTTGGCTGCTTTTATTCCAACTTTTTTGCTGTCTGAAGAAGGCAAGATTGATCACAACCAAGCAATTGATGTTATGAGTCAGAATGGGGGAATTGGACTGGGTGGCGAGTACTTTAAATTGATCCTTTGGAACTCTTATGCCTGGGTCTTCAAAAACTTGATGGAAATGCCCCTCACCAAGGAGGCCAGGATGAGAGGATTTTGGCCACTCTTCCTCTTGAAACAGGCCATCAACCAAAAGAAAACTCCTGATGGTGCTCATGCTCACCTCAGCACAACTGATAAAAATGGAAAATCTGCTCTCATGATTGTTGGATATTGGAAGGATCGCTCCGGGCCCAATGATGAGCGTTTCAGTGACATTGAATTTCTTTCTCTCAGCGTCAATGGGTCGTACCCCACCATTGCTTACAAAGGAAATAGTGCAGAGTGAAGTGCTTCTACTATGAAGATTCTTTTCTTAGTTCAAAATATTAGTTCATATGTGTCTATTTCAATTACAACTGTTGTCAAATTACTTGTAGTATTTACATTATGGTTGGGAGTGTCACTGTGAGGAGTGTTGACATTTATTTGGAACATTCTTTTTATCGCATTGACATATGGATATTATTGTTGGGAGTGTCACTAAGGAAAGTAATGACATTTTCTGCACAATGTTCTTTGTGTCACTATGACATAATGGTCAGGGAGTGTCACTGTGAGGAACATTGATATTTCTTTGGAACATTCTTTTTGTCACCTAGACAAATGGACATTATTTTGGGGAGTGGCACTGAGGGGAGTAATGGCTATTTTGTAGAACATTCTTTATGTCACTGTGACATTTCTTTGATTGCAAGGAATGACATGCAAGGGAGTGATATATTTTGGTTGAAGTTGAACTTGAACTTGAAGTTGTGTCATGCCACCTCAGCAAAACACCTCAGCACCACATCAGAAAAGGCTCACTTTTTCCAACATACAGCTCACAATTTCTCCCCTCAACCATACTGCACAACCATGTACACAGACAAATTTCTTAATCACCTTCAGAATGGGCCTGTCAAGACAAAACTTGCTAACTGGCTGAGAAGCACACACTCTGCAATCAAGAAGGCAAACAACAATCTCACCAAAAAGCAAATTCTTGAGATCCTTTGTTACCTGTTCCCCAAGAAGGCACAAGATGAAAGTGTATCCATTCCACATGACTTTCCCTACCACCTCACTCACCCTCCCATTGACCCAGCACTCAAGCAAACGCCACGTGAGCCTGATTACAAAACCATTGCACTCAACTTTGATTTGTTTTTCCCTAACTTTCAACCCAATGAGAGCCCCACCAACGCAGGTGTTCAACCAATTCCCATGCAGCCTTTCAACTTTCCACCTCAGGGACTGGCAAACATTGTTCCAGATGATGAATTTCTGCAACTCATTGATCAAGGCATTCAGCAGGTCAACAGTCGCAGCAGTCAAAGTTCCATTTCACACATGTCTGATGACACACAGGTCAACGAGCCAACTGACCAGCATCCAGTCGCTGAGGAAAACATCCAGGATCCCGAACAACAACCTGCTCCAATGGAAGCTGCTGTCCAAGAAGAACCTGCTCCAATGGAAGCTGCTCCCCTTGAAGAAATGGAAGATTGTGGCCTTTCTACTGGCAGCTTCTCACTTCACAGCCCTCTCAATTCTAGGTCTGATGACAGCACCATGAACATGCTCAATAGCCTCAATGAAAACAGCTCCAACAGCCTCAGCAAAAGCAGCTCCCAATCTTAGTAACCAAATAAAATAGTTATTTATCATCATTGTTAAAAACATCTTTTCTCATCACTAGATAATGTTGTATCATCCTAAGTGAAAGGGTGAGAGGGTGGGGTAGTCTTTTTCCCATGTGTGCTTTCTTATCCCCCCCCCTCATTTAATGTTTTCTTACTCTTTCTTTCTCACTAGCTAATGTTGTGTCCTTCTAAGTGAAAGGGTGGGAATCTTTCTTTCTCACTACAAAAAAAATGTGTCCTTCTAAGTTAAAAGTGGGAGTCCTAATGTTGTGTCCTTCTAAGTTAAAGAGTGAGAGACTTTCTTTCTCACTACCTAATGTTGTGTCCTTCTAAGGTAAAGGGTGGGAGGGTGGGGTAGTCCTTCTTCCCATGTGTGCTTTCTTATTCCCTGCTACTTAAGTGTTTTCTTACTCCCCGCTGCCTTCAATGTTTTCTTTTTCCTGCTGACTTTGTAAATGTTTTCTTTTTCCCCGCTGCCTTCATTGGGTTCCTTGTACTTAGCTTTAGCTTACTTAGACTTACTTCCTTACTTAGACTTAGTTCCTTATTCTTAGTTCCTTTTACCTATTACCCAACCATGAGTTTGCCTTACCATTGGACAGCTGTTGCATTTGATGCTGACACCCCTGATGCAGACAAGAACAAGATGAAGACATTTCTTTATAGGACTCAGCAGAATGCAATGAAAGAGTGTGGCATCACTAAGAATCAAGCCAAACATGTTGCACTTTATGTGTATCCACATCATGCAGCAGAAAACAACATTGCTCTCCCTCACAACTACATTTATAAAGATGCAAGGCCCATTCTCCCCACCCACAAACCAAGCAAGAAGTGTCCTTATTACAGAGCAGTGGGAAACAACTACAACTACTACTTTTCAGATATTCAAGTCCAAACTCCTCCTCAAGTTCAAGCTCCTCCTCCAAATGAACCTCATGTCCCTCACATTGAATCATTCAGTGACATTTCTTCACCAGACTCTAGCTTTGGTGATGTAAATGTTATTTTTGATCATGAAATGGAGGAAGCCAACCAGCAGCCCAGCCCTGAAAGTCAGCAACAGAGCGCTCAATCCAAATCAGCATCAAGTCTCAGCAGCACCATGAGTGACATCAGCAATCCAATTCCAATTGAAGCCTTTGCTGAAGATGTGGAACCTTATTTGAGAGAGATTCTCCAAAACATGAACTCAATGGATTTTGAAGAAGTCTAGGGTTAAAATGTGAAAGTGCTCCAGTGTAGTCTAATGTGTGTAGAAACCTGTCATCCTCCTTTTTCCTTTTACTTCCTTCTTCTTAGCTTAGCGTAGCTTTACCTTAGTTCTTATTACCTTATGCCTAGTACCTAGTACCCAAACCCTAACAGCCCTGATGGGGAGGTGGGAGATGCTCTGGAGCTGCTCAGACTCTCAGCAAGTCAGGGCAAAAGCGCGGAAGCAAATGGGGGGCAAGGTTCATCCCCCATTTGCTTCTGCGACAAATCTCAATCATTTGCAGCAATGCTGAGTCTCCTGAGGCCCAGCTAGCCCCTGTCAGGCCTCTTCTCACTTTTAGGAGCCAAGGAGGTTGGTGGCAAGACATGCACTGGGGCCAGGGTGAGTAGGAAAGATGGCAAGATAATCCCCAAAAATGCCTGATGCGCTCAGCTTCTAGCACGCAGTGATCTGGGGCACAAAAAGTAGATTCTGCTCCAGCTGCACATGATGCTTATTCCCATGGCTTAAACAAAACATGCTTGAATTTGTGTGAGCCATGCTGGAGTCACTCAGCCTCTCAGCCAGTCAGGGCAAGAGCGTCACAAATGGCTGAGAGAGGCTGGCTCCAAATGCTGCGCTCTGAGGCACAAATGTAGTTTCTGCATCAACCACCCATGAAGCATGACTCCTGGGCCCAAATGAGTCATGATGGGGAAGTGGAAGACACGCTGGAGCCGCTCAGCCTCTCAGCCAGTCAGGGCAAGGAGCGTCACAAATGGCTGATGAGAGGCTGGCTCCAAGCGCGCAGCGCTCTGGGGCACAAATGTAGTTTCTGCATCAACCACCCATGAAGCATGACTCCTGGGTCCAAATGAGCCATGATGGGGAGGTGGGAGATGCGCTGGAGCCGCTCAGACTCTCAGCAAGTCAGGGCAAAAGAGCAGAAGCAAATGTGGGGTGAGCTCACCCCACATTTGCTTCCGCGACAAATCTCAATCATTTGTGGCAATGCTGAGTCTCCTGAGGCCCAGCTAGCCCCTGTCAGGCCTCTTCTCACTTTTAGGAGCCGAGGAGGTTGGTGGCAAGACATGCACTGGGGCCAGGGTGAGTAGGAAAGATGGCAAGATAATCCCCAAAAATGCCTGATGCGCTCAGCTTCTAGCACGCAGTGATCTGGGGCACAAAAAGTAGACTCTGCTCCAGCTGCGCATGATGCTTATTCCCACGGCTTAAACAAAACATGCTTGAATTTGTGTGAGCCATGCTGGAGTCACTCAGCCTCTCAGCCAGTCAGGGCAAGGAGCATCACAAATGGCTGATGAGAGGCTGGCTCCAAATGCGCGCGCGCTCTGAGGCACAAATGTAGTTTCTGCATCAACCACCCATGAAGCATGACTCCTAAGTCCAAATGAGTCATGATGGGGAGGTGGGAGACACGCTGGAGCTGCTCAGCCTCTCAGCAAGTCAGGGCAAGGAGCATCACAAATGGCTGATGAGAGGCTGGCTCCAAGCGCGCAGCGCTCTGGGGCACAAATGTAGTTTCTGCATCAACCACCCATGAAGCATGACTCCTGGGTCCAAATGAACCATGCTGGGGAGGTGGGAGATGAGCTGGAGCTGCTCAGACTCTCAGCAAGTCAGGGCAAAAGAGCAGAAGCAAATGTGGGGTGAGGTTCATCCCCATTTGCTTCTGCGACAAATCTCAATCATTTGTGGCAATGCTGAGTCTCCTGAGGCCCAGCTAGCCCCTGTCAGGCCTCTTCTCACTTTTAGGAGCCGAGGAGGTTGGTGGCAAGGCATGCACTGGGGCCAGGGTGAGTAGGAAAGATGGCAAGATAATCCCCAAAAATGCCTGATGCGCTCAGCTTCTAGCACGCAGTGATCTGGGGCACAAAAAGTAGATTCTGCTCCAGCTGCACATGATGCTTATTCCCACGGCTTAAACAAAACATGCTTGAATTTGTGTGAGCCATGCTGGAGTCACTCAGCCTCTCAGCCAGTCAGGGCAAGGAGCATCACAAATGGCTGATGAGAGGCTGGCTCCAAATGCGCATGCGCTCTGAGGCACAAATGTAGTTTCTGCATCAACCACCCATGAAGCATGACTCCTGGGTCCAAATGAGTCATGATGGGGAGGTGGGAGACACACTGGTTCGACTCTCACCCGCAGCTTCGATGCCAGCCTGCGTCATGGCTGCGTTGCCAGAAGGCCCGTTGCCAGCGCCCTGCGCTTGCTGAATGGCACACCTATCGACTGGTGCTCCAAGAAGCAAGCTACAGTTGAGGCCACCATGTGTGGGTCCAAGCTGGCTAGCACCAGAGCACGCGCGGATCAGGTTGTCGACCTGCGCGCAGAGCTGCGCCGCTTGGGCGCTCCTGCTTGTGACAAGAGTTGCATGTTTGGAGACAACAAGATGGTCATCGACAGCTCCTCTGCACCTCATGCTAAGCTTCACAAGTGGTGCAATGCTCTCTCCTTCCATCGCACAAGAGAGGCTGTGGCGGCAAAGCTCATTGATCCGCGCTTCCCACCAGGAGATCTCTGCCCCGCTGACACACTCAGCAAGCACTGGGGTTGCCAACAAGTTGAATTTACACACATGTGTGTGCACATGTTACTATCAGAACACAGAAAGAGTTCGAGCTGATGGGGAGTGACAACACCTGTGCGACTGCGCTGCGATCTGCGCACGCCTCACAGCCACTGCGCACCTGCGCGTCAACTCTCGCCTTCGCAGCTTGTCGATGTCACTAAGAAGCCCAGCAAGGGCTGGTGCTTCCCCTCACTTAGATGATCCTTTTGATGTGTTAACACTGTCTAATAGGCATGCTGCCCTAGCGCCATTGCCCCTGGCCCGCGGGGAGGCGAAGCAGGGGCTAGCTCCAGCCGCACATTTCGCTGGAGTGCGCTCCCTCCTGGAGAGTGCACCGCTCCTCATCCCAACAGAGTTGTGTTTGTCTGCACACCAGAAGTAGCCAGCAAAGACGCTGCCCTGGTTTAGTTGATCCAGCGTAAAAGCTGTCATTGTAAAATGTCTGATGTCCGAGCACACGCTCAGACCATGTTCTTCAGACGCGTCGGACCAAACGTGAAAAGACCAAATGACCGACTCGCACGAAATTTCTGTTGACAAGACCAACCACCAAATCGTTGCACCTCCATGCCCTCCACTGCCCACCAAGTTGATCATTCTGCTCTTGTAAACACTCCATTCATGGCTACACTTTATGATGGTTGCTGTGGTAAGATAGATTTCTCGGTTGGAGTGGTTGTCTGGTGTCAGCAGTGAGAAATTGGGTCTAAACTCGTGTTTTGTTGACATCGCGAATGCCGATCCTCTCGTGCCCCGTTTGAAGCCTCTGCTCAATGGATTTTCGTGATGAAAGCAGTGACATCCATGAAAGACTCAATTAAAAATTGTTTGCGCTTGTTTGTGTTGTTGCTGCAATCAGTTTCGTGTGTGATAATACCAGTGCATTGTAATGAGAATTTTGGGCGCCACTTTTGACATGTCACCATCACCTGTCGGTGCATCCTTGAAGTGATTGATTCTAACCAATTCCAAAACCACAGGTCTTTGTATATTCTCTCTACAGATCGGCTATTGTCAAAACATGTTGAGCTTTTGGCATTTGGAGACCATTTTGGTCAACAACAGTGGCCTTGATACGGCAAATCGATTTTTGTCGTGATGGCACCCATTCCCATGCCGTTAACATGCTTCCAAGTCAAATACACTAATAATTCTTGTTGCTGTTTCGAACTTAAAAATACTAAGGGTCATGGAGGTGCAATCTATGCCCTGTGGGACGCATTTGTTGTCAAGATACTGTGACTTGAAAGCAGGAACCTTGTACTTGGTCGTGTCACAGTGCAGGTGTGGTGCCGATTGATGGATTAGATACCCATTTCTTCTCCATTTCGATCCATCTCATTATTGTTCATATATATTGAGTTGGACTGACGTAATTTCTGCATTGTCAAATCCTTTTGGAGAAGAGTAGGAGTCCCAGGAATGTTGACTTTGAGATTTGGCCGCAAGGTGACTCTTGAGGTGGATTGTTGTATATGATACGACAAAACTGATGCAACCAGCACTATTTGGGACGCAAGTACTTAACAATGGCTCCTGATTCCTAGAAGAGCTAGCTTCAGAATGATGGTTGGGGCTTCGGAACGACAGATTCTGTGAATTGTGTTGGTACACTTTGTTGTCATTTGCAGTTGGAACTATGTTCCATTTGGAACTGCTTTCCACTACTACTTAACCAAGGCTGTGCAGAATAAACAATCTAGTGTAAAGTGTAGACTATGTAGTTACTCTATCCATACTAGCAGACCAGATCATAGTGTTGCATTAATTCCAAACAGAGCAAGTATTCAAACTTCCTGTACTTCTGCATCATGCACCCTATCAGAGGCACCAAGCTCCAAGCATAAGCAAAGTACCTCGTATTCTACAGTGATATCCTTGCCACTCCAAAAATCATTGGTTGTTGTATCAAGCAAGCATGACCAAAAGCATACTTGCATACCGTAATGCCAACGTGCCAAAAGGTGCAAGAAAATGAATTGACTTGCGTCGCAAGATTCAAGACAAAGTTCCAAAAAGGTCGTTCCAAGCTCTATACAATTCCGTCACAGATTCGTAAAAAGAGTATCATCATCGATCAGATGTGGCTCAGTAGACGT
>CALNYX010000033.1:0-3173 GCA_942490925.1 uncultured Chlamydiaceae bacterium
GAGCATCCCCAACGCGAGCAGAGCAAAAAATTGCCAGTAATATCCCGATGAAAGAATAAGTGCATTCTTTTTGCGATGATAAACGGCCTTCCCATAAATTTTTCAATCATGGTCATTTCCAATTAAAAACTCCTCTACCTATTACTTATTATGTTATATTGTTCACAAATTTATATCTATGCCAAAGGCATTAAATAAATGATGTCATCAAACATGCACCTCTGCTTCCATGTTGGCTAAGCGTAGCTTTTTGCGTGCTTTTCTTACTTCATTCTTCTTGTTTAAATTGGCAAAAACGCTTCAGATATTTCAAGCACTATTGTTCTGGTTGATTGTTTTTCCTTTAAAAATGTTAGAAAAAAGGAGCCGTCAGCCGAGAAAATGGGGTTTTTCTACAATGACGCGCATGCTTGGCGCCATCAGCTTATGAGCCATAGCTCAAGCTAAGCCTTCTCTTCATCTACTATTTCTGCCCCTCATGTCTCAATAGCATATAAAGGATTGATTGGCTTAAAAAAGTGCAATAAAGATTTTGTCGTGCGCCTCAGCAAGGCCGCCATTGTCCCCATTGAAATGGCCACAGGGCTCATTGTTAACTCATTGCAAAAATTTGAGTGTATAATAAATTCCCATCGACCTTGCCTCCCTGGCAAATTCTTGCAAATTGTTTCGGCGAAACATGACGCAAGCTTCGATTTTTTTATTTAACGAGCGGCGTCACAAAACGACTTGCAATTTTTTGCTGGGCTCGCGTTGGGGAGCAGAGCAAAAAATTGCAAATGGCTTCGATGGAACAAAAAGAATGTTCTTTGTGATGACAGGCAGCCTCGCCAAAGTTTTTCAATCATGGTCATTTCTGATTCAAAACTCCTCTACCATTACTTATCATGCTACATACATACCCGTACTTATCTATGCCAAAGGCATTAAATAAATGATGTCACTACGACATGCACCTCTGCTTGCTTGATGACGAACATGGTGCCCAAATGGCGCTTTCTTACTTCATTCTTCACATGCAGATTTGCCAGATTTGACGTCTGGCCGCCTGACAGATATTCATAGTTTTGGAGCAACCTATTACTGAGCTTGTATTGTATCGTTTGCGCCCATTCAAGGCTCTATGTACCCTTCTTTGTTACAGTCGACCCTCCTGTATCGTTCAATTCAAAGGAAAAGGCCTTTCGGAGGATATTCTAGCCGAAAACCAGCGAAAGCGACCGAAAAATGGCTTGAGCTGAAGCGCCATGATCGTTGTTTCTATCAGTTGACCTTGTCTTTGAAATAAAACGATAGCTCCTATCTCGATGGTACTCATATGCATGAAATGAAGCCAAATTGAGTCAAAGGTGACCAAGAAATCAGATCCATCGGGCTCGTAAAGTGTTGGCGGCAGGTCATTATTCGAACGTCATCGTTGACGCCTTCCACAGCTGGCCCATTGTCTACTTTCCAAGGAACCACGGCAACAAGCAGCAAGGATATGCATACAGTGAATTTACATGAAGAACTTTTGACTGTTACTGCTCATTTTGGTGGTGAAAAGTTGGTTCTGTATCGCCATGAAATGGACACTTGGCGTAGGACGCAAACCATCAATCTTCTCGCTTACAAGAGAGGTGTGTGGTTGCATGCATGCACTTCTGCATCCCTTTGATGTGTAACATGGATTAGATACGAGAAATGTATGTTTGAAACGTGATTTGCGACTCATTGGAGGAATCGCTTGAATCTGAGTGCGAATTTGCGACAAAAGTAAGTACGTTTATTGCCCAATATGCACCACACTCAATGGTAAATGGTCATCGAACATAATGGTATGTGTCAATCTTCTTGTTGTAGATGGGGAGCCATGATTGAGTCGAGTAGCTAGGAGCCCACGACGATTGTGGATGCGTATCGAGAAAATGCTAGATTCCGTGTCGAGCCGAATTGTGGACTGCATGCAGTCTAGAAGCGTTTGAGACTCTATCTTACAGCGACATGAATCACCCTATGTAATATCTGTTTATTATTTCATACTATACAGTGTCGTTTGTTTAGTTAAGAGGTACTTGTGCCTTTCAAATGAACCGGAATATGTCGTTTATGGGCGTGGCTTCAAAACGAAGCAAGGCTGTGAAACACGTGGCTGGTGTAGAGGTTGAAAGCTATAAGCACCAAAATACAACTGTAAGCTAATTTCTACTGAATTGATGAGTAAACCTTATGCACAAGCTTGAGTGGTACCTATTACAGTGAATGAGAGGGTAGAACGACTTGTGACAAAATATATTGAAAGAGACAAGAGTCCTCCTACAGCTCTTCTACACCTTTCTTGAGATATTTCCTTTTCGTAACGGTGACTCAAATATCTAATCTTATTATTTGTATGGAAATGGTGTGTCTAAGAAACGAGCATTAGCCTTCTGTCATTTCGTCGCAACGAGAAAGGAAGTCTAAGAGTTTCTTCTTTGCGTTTAGCACGAACATTTCGATCCATATCTTTGTCCAAGCATAGATCAAAATCTTCGTTATACTATTTCATGGCCATATACAATCCGTTTTGAGAAATGTCGGCGTGTAAAAAGAGCAACAATTGCCGTAATACTCGTAGGCTGTTGTGCTCCGAAACGAAAAGCGCTCAGCATCCTTCCTAGATATTTTGCTCAATATTCATGATACCTCTTCTTGTGGCGCATACCTTTTCTTCATACTCTTGGAGACCTATTCGTCTAAAAGGAACCATCCAATAGTTCTTTGAGCCATTAGTATGAATGAGGAAGCAAGAGAAACAAGGTGTTGCGTAAGGCTTGTCGCATCATTTCGACTCATTTCAGTGCTAAAATCGGGATCAAAATTGATAAAATCACGCAAGATTGATGCATTGATGACTTTCCTAACGAAAAGGGATGCCTGAATTGCTCTCGAGCTTGAACTACAGTCCGTGAGAGCACCCAAGAGAGGCCATTTTTGCCGTGGACTCGGGGTGTCATTTTCGTGCCAAGAAGAGGAAGTTCTACGGCATGATGCATATATACTATGTACAGAATTGACTTGTAGAGACTAATCAAGCCTATTCTTGGCTTGAATGCATCAACATGCTGCGCTGGAAGCCTGCAAATCACATGGCGTTGTGCGTGGTTCTCCGTGCTTTTATGCGTGTGTGCGTGTCCCCAAACTATGAATATCTG
>CALNYX010000034.1:0-2529 GCA_942490925.1 uncultured Chlamydiaceae bacterium
GCCAACTGGCTGTGGTAGACAATGACACCAAGTTGCAAGTGAAACATGCATCAACACCCTAGAGGGGAGCTGATCATCCTGAAAAAGTATTACCAGATTGGTTTACCACCGTCTGGCCATTCTTTGCAATGATCTGTGATCTTTTTAGTGTTCTTACACCATTCTGCCTCGTGCTATGCTGCTATGCTCTTGAAAGTTTGGAATAAGCACATGAAAAAGCACCACAAAAAGCACCCTCACCCCAAATGCAGATAGAGTAACTGCCTACATAGTTTGCATACTATAATAGTAAGAGATTTGTGCATTTCTAGCAGTAGCTTGGTTAAATGTGATGGTATACCAGACAAACCACTTGATTCAGTTGGCCAACTGGCTGTGGTAGACAATGACACCAAGTTGCAAGTGAAACATGCATCAACACCCTAGAGGGGAGCTGATCATCCTGAAAAAGTATTACCAGATTGGTTTACCACCGTCTGGCCATTCTTTGCAATGATCTGTGATCTTTTTAGTGTTCTTACACCATTCTGCCTCGTGCTATGCTGCTATGCTCTTGAAAGTTTGGAATAAGCACATGAAAAAGCACCACAAAAAGCACCCTCACCCCAAATGCAGATAGAGTAACTGCCTACATAGTTTGCATACTATAATAGTAAGAGATTTGTGCATTTCTAGCAGTAGCTTGGTTAAATGTGATGGTATACCAGACAAACCACTTGATTCAGTTGGCCAACTGGCTGTGGTAGACAATGACACCAAGTTGCTACATAGTTTGCATACTATAATAGTAAGAGATTTGTGCATTTCTAGCAGTAGCTTGGTTAAATGTGATGGTATACCAGACAAACCACTTGATTCAGTTGGCCAACTGGCTGTGGTAGATAATGACACCAAGTTGCAAGTGAAACATGCATCAACACCCTAGAGGGGAGCTGATCATCCTGAAAAAGTATTACCAGATTGGTTTACCACTGTCTGGACGTTCTTTGCAATGATCTGTGATCTTTTTAGTGTTCTTACACCATTCTGCCTCGTGCTATGCTGCTATGCTCTTGAAAGTTTGGAATAAGCACATGAAAAAGCACCACAAAAAGCACACTCACCCCAAATGCAGATAGAGTAACTGCCTACATAGTTTGCATACTATAATAGTAAGAGATTTGTGCATTTCTAGCAGTAGCTTGGTTAAATGTGATGGTATACCAGACAAACCACTTGATTCAGTTGGCCAACTGGCTGTGGTAGACAATGACACCAAGTTGCAAGTGAAACATGCATCAACACCCTAGAGGGGAGCTGATCATCCTGAAAAAGTATTACCAGATTGGTTTACCACCGTCTGGCCATTCTTTGCTCTTCTTAGTGTTCTTACAACATTCTGCCTAGTGCTATGCTCTTGGAAGCTTGGAATATTGTCATTTTTGGAAATTGTGCAAATGTCTCAAAGACAGAAACAAATAATTCACGCAAAAAACTTTGTGTGGCAAAGTTGCACAAAAAAGTGTGCCCATGGCGACAGCAATGGCTCCTGCTCTCTGTATTAGCGTCCCTACCAACAATGGCACCAAGTAAGAAGAAGGATGGGTCCAAAAGTACCACCTCAAAAGGCAAGAAAGGTGGTAAGCAGTCCGAAAAGCATTCCAAACCCACATCAAAAGAGGTGGATTCTGACTCCGATTCTGACGTCTCTCACCAATGAATGAAGAAAAAGCCCAAAAAAGCTCAGATAAGAATTCTGCATCCAGCAAGAAGCATCCCCCGCCACCAAAGAAGTCGCGTGTAGCAGTTTCACTTGATGACTTCACGCTTGAGGAGAAGCCGGTGGCGCTTTGTGTCTGCATTGTGATTGACAAGAAAAAGGCCACCTTCAGCGATTCTTGGTTTATTGAAAAAGTTGAAGACATGGAAACTGCTATTGACTTTAACAAGAAAGAACAACTGAAGTCCATGAACGGATTAAATGCATTTCGAAAGGCATTGAATCTTGTAGCCTTTCAAGAGAATCCTTCCAATGGAAAAACCACAAGCCGCATCAATGCGTATACTCTGGATGTTGTTGTTTTTGCTAAGCCATTGTCAACCAAGGAGAAGAACAAGAACAGGGGAGATGCTGATGATAGCCAGTTGGCCAGCAACAACAATGGTACTCGTAGCGCGGATCAGCCAAAGGTAGCAGATCTTACGGATAGAGAAACTGAGTTGGAGATTGAGATACTTAGACCTGTCTAACGGATAATTACAATGAAGCGACTGGCACTTATGAATACAAGCTGCTGCATTCGAGGACAGGAAACGAACCAACACTGAAAGTCGAGTCTCGACAACAGTTTGAAGAGGGCAATGGCATTGCACAGGATGACTTGACGGAGGATGAAGATGCTAGTCTTGAAGATGTCGATGAGGAAGAAGGATTGAAGTATTATGTACTTCGCCACCAAGTTTTGACGAAAGCCCATGGACTCGATGCGTACAAGAAAGGAGATGTTGTAGGTGGATGTATTGTTGTTCTGGTGTCCAACAAAGGCTTCA
>CALNYX010000035.1:0-2866 GCA_942490925.1 uncultured Chlamydiaceae bacterium
TTCGTAGGTGATATAACGCCATTCAGAGAGTCAATCACGAAGCCTAGGTATTGCACTCGTTGCGACGGGGTTGCCACCTCTTTCTCGTTTGTGGATATTCCAAATTCTAATAATATTGCCTTCACTTTTTCATGGTGCTGAGCTGCTTGCTCCGGCGAATCGGAGATGATAAGTATATCATCCATGTACACAAAGATATTGATGTTTTGTTCTTTGATGTATCCCTCTACAGCCCGAAAAACTTTCTGCCACCAATACGGAGCGCTATTCAACCCAAACGGTAGAGCTTTGTAGTTGAACTGCTTGCCTTTCCACGTAAAACCTAGCAGCCGTTTCGAGTCGTTGTGAAGCGGTACATGGAAGTAGGCTTTTTTGATATCCAAAATAGTAAGCCAGCTGTTAGCGGGGATCTGCTTGCAGGCTTCCTTAACTCCTGGTGTTTTCAGTTTCTTCGTCAACAATTGTTTGTTCAAGCTTTTAACATTGAGAATCTTGCGCGGCTTCCTAGCGGTTCCTGTCCTTACAATAAAAATTGGGCTATTGAAAACTTCTTCATTCTTTGCTGTCTCTTCGATGACTCCCATATTCAATTCTTCTTGTATCAAGTTGTCCATTTCTGCTTCGTCTTTTGCTGTCTTGACTTGATTGTTCACTTTTCGTTTCTTCAAATGATTTCTTCTACGATGTAGCTTCACTCCTTCTTTCATAGTTTTGGCAATAAACGGGCTGGCTCTTGCTTCCCAAACTTGTAATGCTGCTCTAATGTTATCCAAAGGCTTCAAATAATATTTTGCATCTTCTTTATTAACGCTTTCTTTCGATTGATCTACGAATACTGCCTCACTGCTATTTAGTTCGCTTAAACACTGCTCTTTGCTTTCGGTTACGTTGCTTTCTTGCGTTTGCTTATGATCGTTGCGGGTTGCCTTGTTGCTTCTCGTTTGCTTTCGACTTGCTTTCTTGCGTAATGCTTCGAAGATCGCCTCTCGCCGCTTCCTCAAATGAAAACTGCTGATCAGCGACCCAACTTCGTAAATCATTGAGGTTCGCTCGGTCCTGCGTTGTCAGGATTGTTGTTGCCTTGGGGCTGTTGGGCACGTTGATAGTTGTTTCTCGGAGAATCAGGGTAGTGATCCTTGATTAGGTGCCCCACCTTGTGGCATAAACGACACACGATTGGTTTGGTGGTATACGCTTGTGGATTCGGTTCGAATCTGCCTTCAAATCGCTGCTGGGGGTAGTAGCTTTGCCCCTGAGGTTGGCCGTAACCTTGGTATTGCGACGGGAAGCTTGCTGGGGCTTGTGGGTAGGTTTGCCTTCTTGCACTTTGGATTCTTTTCTTTTTTGCTTTTGCTGCCCAAGCTACTGCTTTCAAATCATCATCGAGATCGTCTTGTGCTTCTTCAAAATCCTCGGTAGACATATTTTTGTGTACGCTATACACATGTTGTCTTCTCATTGTAATCACCTTCTTAGCCTTTTCTCTTCCGCGTTTTGTTGAGAGATCAATTTTTAAAACGAACTTCAACCATCTCCATTCTTTGCGGGCATGAATGTATTTCTCATATTTCTGCGGAACTTTTAGTACTGTTTTTGATGATTGCTTCTTCTTAGGTTTTGATGTTACGTAGTCGGACCATGAATCTTCGGATGAATAGTCACTGCTTTCTTCGTCGGAGGATGAGTCTTCTTCTTCAGATTCTTCCTCTTCTGAGCTAGACTTTCCCTCTTTGGTTTTGGGATTAATCACTTTTTCGCCTTCTTCTCCCTCCCCATGTTCATTTTGCTTACTTTGTTCAATTTCGTCTTCTTGTGTTTTCTTCTTTGGTTTACCCATTGATTGCTTATTTTTACTTAATTAACAAAATGTTAATGATTGATTAAACGAAATTAACAGAAAACCTTGCTCCAGTCTTCGAGACTGTCTTTATTTTACGTAAAGTTGACTTTGCTTGCTACGTGGTATCTGTAAATACCAGTCGATAAACAAACAAAAGAGAGCGATAGGAAACTACGTCACGTTGGCAAGCTAGCGGTTGCTACCGGTAGCGATATCGGTCCTATAGCGTAAAAATTGGAATTACTAGTACTAGCTAGTTTTGAAATTTGAAGGTCCTCTGGAAGGTACTTTCGTTGCCCTGTGCCTTTCTTCAGACTCAGCTAGAGAAAACAAAGAGGACCCCTCCAGCTCCTTTCTACAGAGCAACTTCCATGTTTTGAACGCCCCAAAGTCCTTGGCTGTAAATAATCATTATATACTTGACTTTGGAAAGTTCACTGAGTCACACAGAGGTGCTGACGGAGCTCAAAGACTTCAACCTTGAAATAAGAAACCTGGAAAAAGAAGGCATTGACGTTGATGGGACTCACTACAAGGTGTTAGTATATGTTGCGGACGATCTTCATTCGGCCAATGCAAAGGTCCACACTGGCGGACAGACCTCGCGGTACCCCTGCCCCTACAGTATGTCAACAAATCCCAGGCTATTTGAAGGAATCGATGAAGGCGTTTCTGTTAAAATGAGAACAGACGAAGATCCAGCTTGTCACTATGTGAAATTAATTAGCATTTTCTGTCCGCGGGATCATCATAATCATCATTGGTGCGTAAATTTTAGGCCGAATTGCGGCCGCGTCATCATGCCGTCATTAATTAGGATCACTGTATTCAGCATAGTACTTTGCGCTCCAAATGACTGCCTTTTCAACTTAACCTTAATTTCGAAAGGTAGTTCTCTTTTTTGTTTTGCAAATACCGATAATCATTCATGGGTTATCGCAGACATCGTAGAGGAACACCACAAAAGCCTAAAAAGGCTAAGAAAAATAGAGTTAAGAAGTATGTGAAACCCAAATTAGGTTATGT
>CALNYX010000036.1:0-1190 GCA_942490925.1 uncultured Chlamydiaceae bacterium
TGTCGAACTGCTGAGCAGCAGCAAGTACGGCAACGTACTTACCAGACTCATGAGGTCCGATGTAGCTAGATTTTTGATCAATCATAGCTTCGATCAACTCAGTGTGAGAGAGAACGTCAGCTGCAACAAGTGCAACGTCAGATGCTCTATCGTTAACACGTTGAAGTGTAGAAGCAGAAGCAAGTTCTGCAACGATGAGTTGTTCGATAGTATCAGCAGCGGAACGTCCGAAACGCTCAGAAAGAGTGTCGAGAACGGGGTCAATAGCGGTGTCGCTAAGGATATCAGATACCTTAGAGAACTGTCCGTACTGAGCAACAGTTGCTGTTACGTTAGCGGTTGTGAAACTGATTTCAGAGGGCGCAACGCCTTCAGAAAGAGCAGAAACAGAGCCAGGGATTCTAGAGTAGCGAAGCCATTTGACTTGCGTTCCCATGCCTTTAGGCAATCGTTGTTTCTTACCAAGTTGGTGAAAAACAAGTCGGGGTTCTAGAACATCTAGCATCTTCTTTTCGTAATACAAGTGCAAGTTAGCACTGTTTGTGGATGAAGTGGATAATGCCATTTGTTAGTCCTTTAAAACCGACCAGGTATTCCTAGTCGTCGCTGCGGCCTAAAAGTTTAGCCATCTCTGCTGTAGTGAGATCTTTAAAGCTTACGCTTTGCTCACCTTCAGAGTTGGCGCTTTCGGATGCTGCAGCACGTTTTTCTTGTCTCGCAGAAAGACCATCTTTCTTTGAGCGTTCTGATGCTCTCTTTTCGTAGTAGCTTACATCAGCCCCTTTAGATGCGATATCCAGTAATTTAAGTGCTTTAACAGAGTTGAGCATATCTGGTCTAATGAGGTCTGCATATTCTCCTACGAGATTCTGCATCAGTTTTTCTCGTCTAGCGTAGTCAGGATTTTCCTTCTTCTGGTTGTAATAGTATTCGTTTGCTTCTTGGGCTAAGCGTTCTTGCCGTTGTTTTGCCGTCTCACGTTGTACGCGATCTTGCGCACTTGGAATGACGCTTCTATCTCTTTCCGTTCTTGAGTTATGCGCGTTTTACGCATTCCGTGACCTTTGACCTACATTTGCATAATACGGGGTCATTGGAGAGCATCGCCATTGGTTGCGTTAAATCGGCGACCCCCAACTTAGTGGGGATAGCACTTGGAATGGCGCTTCTATCTCTCTCCGTTCTCGAGA
>CALNYX010000037.1:0-1336 GCA_942490925.1 uncultured Chlamydiaceae bacterium
GTGAATGGTGTCCACTTCGAGACATTCGTTGCAGATTCGAACACCATGTCCATTGACACCATTTTCTTCAAAGCACAGACAATCAGATATCTCGTTTGTCACTTTTCCGCATTCGAAGCAAGCACTTCTGTCAGCAAGCCTCTGTCTCTCTTGTCGCCGAGCATTTTCATCCTTCCTCCAAGGCCTTTTCTTTCTTTACTTGTTCCAATTTCACTTGGAATCCCACTGAAAATTCCTCCAGCTGCTCAATCAGAGAAGCATCAGTTTTTGCAACGTCGACAACCTTGACAGGGTCTAGTTTGCACAGTATCTCAATAAACTTGCGGTCTTCATTGTCAATAATGGTAGTATTTGTGGAGCTATCTTCGTTGCTCACCTGTTCTGCGGCTGCGCCGTTTTCCTCAACATGAGCGGACGCATCAGAGGGATTGCATTCCACAAAACGTCTCTTCTTTTCATTGCTTGAACTGCAAAGCGCTGATGGCGCCATGGTCAACACGTACACTTTGGAGATGTGGAAGCAGCGAAGTAGCTGTGTTGCGAATTACGTATGCATATTGCTGCATGTCAGTACGATGCCCACTGTCCACTGTGATTCAAGTCTTAAAGTTACCTTATGGCGCCAATTGTTAGGAAAGTTAAGTTTGGGAAAGTCGAAAAATTACTGTAAAAAATAGGAAACCCCTCAATTCCTACATTTAATGACCCCACTATCTAGAGCATGTAAAAAAGTAGGACTGGTTAAATTATTTTACTGTAGAAACTGACTGATTAACCCTTTTGTGCCAGAGCATAGAATCGCCCTTTTTGGGGCGATTCTTTTTTCGTGCCAAAATTGACAGGTTTCAAAAAAGACCATAGAATTGCCCTTTTTGGGGTGATTCTATGAAAATGAGCCAGCCCCGTCAAAATTGACAGCTTTCAAAGAAGACCATAGATTTGCTCAGACCATAGATTCTATTCTACAGTATGATCAAAATTGTGGCAAGTCATAGAATCACCCCATTTGGGCAATCTCAGCACATAAGGGTTGAATCTGGTGGTTTTTGAGCACCTTGCCTCAAAATACAAATAAGGTAGGTCCCTAAACACTTTTGAGAGAGACCCTGTGTCATGAAGGAGCAGATGCACAAACAGAAAACCTTATAATTGTATTCATGCTTAAGATCATAATTAAATGAGAGGCTCAATGCAACACGTGCTTTGTGCAAAGACCCTCCAATTTTTTGCCAAGACAAAATGCAGTTCTTCCAATTTTTTGCCAAGTAGTAAGTAAGTCGCTCCTAAAAGTTTTAACTTTTCTATAGAGCCTGGATAAGATATAAGAGCATCAGGC
>CALNYX010000038.1:0-6830 GCA_942490925.1 uncultured Chlamydiaceae bacterium
TATGAAATATGAAAAATGGTCGTTTGGCTACTGGCTTTTAATGAAATATGTTCAGTTTATTGATTGGATAATTTACAACAAAGTAATTTTAACGGATTAGAAAAATCCCAAAAACAAGCCCATTGGTATTTTCTCCTGACCACCAAAATGCTTTGAGTGATCTGATGGTAATTTTGTTGCACACAAAATATCAACCCGTTTGGTTAGCCCGGGCAGATATTTTCAAAAATAAAACAGCAGCCGCCATTTTAAGATTTCTCAAAATTATGCCAGTCTACCGCATGCGCGATGGAAAGGAAAACCTTTTAAAAAACGAAGAAACCTTTTCAAATTCAATAAAAGTTTTAAAAAATAACGTGCCTCTTGGTCTTTTCCCCGAGGCTGCACATTCCGGAAAAAGACAAATGCTGGCTCATAAAAAAGCAGTGCCCCGTATTGTTTTTATGGCCGAAGAAAAATCAGAAAAAAACCTTGACATCCAAATTATACCCACCGGGATTTATTATAGCCACTACTGGAAGTTTAACAGAAACCTGATTGTAAATTTTGGCAAACCAATTCAGGTAAATGACTTTCTCGAAGAATATAAAGAAAGTGAACTTGCAGCTACTCAAAGTTTAAGACAGAGGATTATGGATGAAATGCAATCTGTGGTGTTGAATATAAAAAGTAAAAATCATTACACAGATTTTGAAAATATCAGAGAAATTTATGGGAAACATTATCTAAAAAGGCAAAACAAAAAATATTCTGTATCAAACCTGTTTTTCTCTGACAAAAAAATGGTAGAACAGTTAGATTCACTCGAAGAAAGCGATGAAAAAATGTTGAAGATTTGGTGAATTTGACAAATTTATATGCATCGAAAATTAGGAAAGCTAAAATTTAGCCGACCTGGTTGCTTGAAAAATCTGAATTATAACTGGGTCAAGATTGGAATTAATAAACTGATACTTTTAATTAGTTTCCCTGTGTTTGTTTTTGGATTTGTATTTAATGCCATTCCGTTTTTTCTTATCGACATTATCACAAGGAAAAAGATAAAGTGATGTTGGGTTTTGGAGCACCTTCTTTTTGGTTCTGGGTTTAATCGTATTTCCCTTGTTTTATTTAATTGAGTTTTTTGCAGTTTCCTGGCTCATTCCTGGTGTTTGGTTAAAACTAGCCTTTGTCGCATCTCTCCCATTTGCAGGTAAACTGGCTTTTTTATGGTATATTTTATTCAGAAAAACGGTTGGAAGAATTCGATTGCTATTTTTGAATATTTTTAACAGAAAGAAATACAACGAACTTTTTGATGAAAAAGATAAGCTCTATAAAAGTTTGATAGTTTGATAAATGCATAGAAACGGATGAATTCTACCTTTCACATTTTTCCTTTTCTGTCTCGCCTTGTACGCTGAAATTTGTCTTCAAAGTTCCTTTTCGAAGAAAATGTCTTTTTCTTTTATGAAATGCCCCCTGATAGGCAGGATCATTACTGATTTCCTTTGCCTGTCTACCGCTCACCACATCAACAAAGTCATCATATTTGGACATGCCATTCATGAACTTTGATTCAAACTGAGCCTTTTGTTGCGCTTCAATTGCTTGAGACTGCTTTCTCTGCTCATCTTGAGCTATCGATTTCAGCTCATCACGCAAGAATCCACGGAATTGAGTTTCCCAGTCATCAGTAGACTCAGGGTCATACTTGTCATGAAAGTCCTCAGTCATCTTGTCTATCTGTTGATCACTGGCTTGATGGCCGCCACGCTGAAACCTGTCACGAAACATCTGGTTCACTTCGGTTTCAGTGTAGGTCTTCTCATCTTTCTTCGTTGACTCGCCATACTCATCCATCCCGTCATCGGAAGCTTGAGCAGTTTCGTCAGTGCCACTATCAGCATCATCTCCAGTCGATTCAGCATCTAGTGTCGCAGCGCCTTCACTTCCCACATCATCAGATGAGCCATCGCCCTCAACTGGGGCGACATCATCATTGGTAGTAGCCGCAGAGGATGCAACCTCTGTCGACTCTCCTTTTGGCTCATTAGTCTCTGAGGTCTCGCCTGCTTTAGGCACGTGGTGGTCAAAGCCACTCAAAATATCATCAACATTTGGTCTTTCCACTCTTGCATCAGCCATATACATCTCCATTATTTTTCTTTCGGTTCTTTTGGTTCACTCACATCACCCAAATGGGTAAGGATTTTCACTAAATTATTTGCATGAGCTATTTGAGCGTCACTTTCCGTTCGCCCAGTCTCAGCCAAATAACGTAGCATTTGCTCACGCAACGCACTTGCCTCTTCCAGTCTCTGGGTCTGTAACTCCTGCATCTTCTGCTGGTAGTCCATCCCCATCTTTTCTTTATTCTGCTCAAGCTTCGCCATCTCTAGCTGATATTTCTGATCAGCCTCTTTGGCTTTCAGCATGAGCGCCATGACTTCAGGAGGTGGTGAATCATCTTTCTTCTCAAGTGGCTTGCCAGTCTTGCCTGCCTCGATAATCTGAGGATCTACCAATGTGCGTAGGCGATTACGCAACTCAGTCTTATTCGATAGCGGCAGGTTATCAGCGTAAAGATCGGCAATCATGTTGAATGTGCCAGGTGAAGCATTCAGAACGAGCTGCAAGCTTTCAAGCGCTTCACGCTGCTGACCTTCCCATGATGGGCCAGGGACTAATCGAATCTTAAACTCGCCCTTGGTCATGTCATTGTCGACAGTGTTGGCATACTCATCACTTGGCTCATTGAGGTTGACCGGACGACGACCTGTGTCTGGCATATCCAGCGTTACCCTTCGAGGCGTGTCGTAAATACGCGAGATCATTTGATTGAGGATATATCCGGCAGCAGCAATGGCTCGATTCAATGAATCGTAAGCAATAATGTTGTTTTTCATGCCCTGCTGGACACGCTTATCAATCGCAATACCTGATGACTCATTGCCTTGAGCCCCCATTCTGGTGTCGTACATACCAGTGTTGGTTTCAATATCACGCAAGGTTCGCTCATACTGAATCGTTAATGATTGTGGCAGCTCAGGAGGCGTTAAACGCTCAGGCTTAGTGCCGTGATCTGGATCCACATCATAAATCAATGCACCCTGATGACGAGCAGGATCACGCCAGATACGTTGAGTTTCAGGTGATTTAACATTCTTCTTCGATGCCATGAACTGGTCATAGCGACTGACCTTCAGAATGTAAGCGCTTTGTGTTGCGAGATAGTTCAGATACTTCTGCGCATCTTCAGCGTCCTTGAAGTAAGGAATAGTTATCTGCTGACCCTTCTTGTCATAATAGCTGTCTTGATCAACGAAGAAGATGGAGAGATCGTCGGCAGTGAGCTCAGTCTCCTCAAGAATATAATCCCCGGCGCATTCATAGCATTTAATAACGCTTGGGTAGATTGTACGCTTCTTAACAATCTCATATGAATTGCCATGCTCATCAACATAGAAGGTAACGGACTTGCCTTCGACATCAACATCGAGTTCCTTGAATTTAATTTCAAGCTCCTTACTGTTATAGCTTTCACCATCGCTTAATTCATAAAGGGTGTCTTTCTTAATCTCTCGACGCTGACAGTAGGTAACCGTTATCTCTTTCTCATTCGACCATACATAAGACTGGTCAAGATCACCGTGCGATGTACCAATGTTGTTATTGATACGTGCGCCATACTTTGCCTTGAATTTGGCTCGACTCATGCGACGAGTGAAACCAGCGTGCATGCCATCAATCTTACATGGATGCTCAGCGGTTGGATCCCAGAAACACTTGGTCGCGTCCGTTACCTTTTCAAACTTAGGCTCTTGATCAAATGATTTGTGATTTATATAAATAGTGTTGAGCCAGAACGCACCAAAGCCACCAATGATGGCTTGCTTGAATGCTTCTTGATAGATGACTTGAGTGTCTGAATTAAAGCTGATGTTCTTGACGAGCGCTTTGCGAGTATCGACCACCTCAACCGGGACTTGATCTTGTGGCTCTAGCTCAAGGTTGGGTGTGTTCTCACGCTGATCCGCTAAGATGGCTCGGGATAGAGGTGAGAGCTTGTTCATGACCAGTGGCTTTTTCTTGTAGGTCTTGAAGAGCTTCTCCTCATCCTTATCCCACTGACGGCCCATCACGAAATCAAACCAGTAATGATAGTTCTTGATATTGTCACTGAAGTAATCGCGCCACGTTTCAACGTACCCGCGAATCTCTTTACATAAATTATCGTCTTTACGTGGCATGTAGTCCTTCCTTAGCTAATTTGGGCAAATTGTATTCTATCAATAAAACATCCCATCTTCACGAGTGGGAGGTGGTGGCGTATAAATATCAGGTTGCGCCACATCGTAGAACCCACCAGCGAAAGTTAACATGAGCGCATCTGCCTCATCAGGTGATGGCAAACCACGCTTCCTTAGATCATCTTTACTTTCCAGCTGAAGCTGATTGTTACTATTGAACTTGTAACCAATATTACACAGCGCACCATGCAATCCATCATCATCAGGTATCTCGACTGGCATATCCTGCATCAACCAATCTCGCCCCTCTCCCCACAACTCAGCACGTTTGTTCTTGTACTTTTCACGGTTGCTAGCTCTATTGGCGACGTTGATTCCTTGCACCATATCATATCCCAGCTCAAGGAGCCTATCGACCACCCCCGCGCCTATGCCGATCATGTCGATATAAACATGCGCTGGCTTTTCTTCATCGATGACCTTGGCAACTCGTCCTGCGATCTGCATGGTGTTGTGGTTGTAGAACTTCTCCAGCTTATATGCTCGACGACCACGACGACGCACAATCGTGCAGGCGTCCTTGTCGCTGATCGCTGGATCAACCCCAATCGATAATGCTGATTCAGTCTCAACCTGATTCTTTCTGGCGCGCATCACATAGAGTGATGACAAGAATGCATTCTCAATCGGATTGCGGAAAGCTTCCGCTGCCGTCATGGGATACTCTTGCTTGAATTGCTCCAAGCCTAGTTCCCAGTCTTTACTAAACTCAGCGATCTTCAAGCGTCGCCAGATCAAATGATCGTTAGTCAGCCCATCCTCACCGTATTGCTGGAGCAGCTCGTTCTCTTCAGAGGTAGGCTCAAAGCCCTCCATGTGATGAGAGTATTCGTCTTGCCAATACCACGGCACAAAGATCGCCTGATACTCAGATTCGGATGACATGGCTGAATGCCAAATGTTGTAGAAGTAGTTCCCGATCCCGTTGGCTGTGCTCTCCAGAATAATCTCGGTGCCCTTCTCACGACTGACTGCCTGCATGACACCTTTCGCGTGCTCTTCAGCGTGAGGCCAGAATGCTACCTCGGAACCATGAAACAACTGAATCGTTGATGATCGTCCAGCACCTTTGTTGCCTGCTGTACCAACGGCATAACCTGAATCGAGTGCCTTGAAGTGAAGCTTAGTGGCAGCGAGCGCATCAGGTTTGGGAATGAGTCCTTCTGGCATGTAATCAATGTAACGTCGCGTCATCTCAAAAAGGTTATTAGTCGCTTCTTGCTCGTGCGTGAGAATGTAGGTCTTGGTACCTTTCCTGATGACAGTCTTTTGCGTGAAGCGTCCCTCAATGAGAGTCGAGCAACCTTGCTGTCGACCTTTGAGCACGACCGCTCTGACCATGCCAATCTCTTTGAGCTGTCGTTCGAGACAATTGTGAATGTGCCGTTGAGCACGATTCATGATGAAAGGTTTAATCTGACCTGACTTACTTCTTATCTTAAGAAAATTCTCCGCAAAGAACTCGAAGTCTTGGAGGTGGGCAATCAATTCAGGTTTCAATCTTTTTTAGCCTCTAATGCAATTTGGAGCAGTTCGACCAATGATTTGTTCACGTCATCGTCTTTATCTTTCTCGCGCCACTTCGCCTTGGTCTTCAACCAAAACATCATGGAAGCTGGGTCTTTATCGATGACGGCTTTATGGAATAGAGAACGCGCAACCTTAGCATTTGCTTCAATCGCACCACTATCAAGCTCCTGACGATAATACTTGTACAGAGTTTTTACATCTATACCGAGGTAGGTGGCAATCTCTTCTTGTGTCACACCAAAACTGACGAATTCTCGGACACGTTCCTTCTTGTCTGGTGTAGCGTCATGTGGCGTCCTCATGGCAATCTCCTGCGACTAAAAGGGCTTTAGTTACCCAAAACCCTTTTTATAGTCTGGACTTTAAACAGTTTATCGGCTTTTTGGCTTGCCCATTTCCTGCTTATTTACCTTCGCACCTTGCAAGCCTTGAGGCTGCTTGTCGCGATTAGCTTTGTTGCTTAGATCATGACAACCCATCATGCGGTTCGTTTCTTCTACATTTCTAGCATTTACGCTATCCATGCAGTATTGAACGCCTGTTAGGTCTTTTTTGCCGTATTCACTCATGAGTATCTCCTTGAAATGTTTAATCCGGATGAACTTGTATAGTAAAGCAGCAATCACCTTTCTGCAATTCATGCGCATATAAGTGTTGACGTTTGGCATTGACGTTGTTACACTACATACATCAACAATAACTACATAAGAGGATACACACATGATAACAGCAACCGATATGCGAACGACTTTCAGCCAGCTAGAAAGCTATCGTGATCTCGACCGCCAAATCAAAGCGTTGACCAAAGAGCGTGATGCGATCAAGCGTGAGCTGACCTGCGGATACTTTCTCGACCATGATGATTTCATCTTTGAGGGTCGCTTGCTAGCCACCTACAAGCCACATATTCAGATCACCTTCGACAAGAAGTGCTTCCAGTCTGAAAATCCTGATCTCTATGAAAAATACCTAGAGCCTAAAGAAATTCGTAAATTTTTACTTAAATAA
>CALNYX010000039.1:0-1102 GCA_942490925.1 uncultured Chlamydiaceae bacterium
TAATGCCTCGAACCCTGCAAGTTTTAGAAATGGAGAGTGGAAAACATGATGAAAAAGATAGTTAGACACTTAAATCTGATAAACACAAATATTCGAAGGAGAATACCCATGAAACGAAAGATAGCACTATTTTTTATTGCACTAGTCTCGTCATTGATGACAGTTCAACCGGCATTTGCAGACAAACATGCTTTGCAAGATGTTTCACCGAAGATTGAGAAGCTTTCGCAGGGGCTAGTGGGCCGTGTTGGTGTGGCTGCACAGGAAATTGGCTCCGGGGCGAGTATCACCGTAAACGGCGATGAAGCCTTTGCTATGGCGAGTACCTATAAAGTGGCAATTGCGGTCACCTTGCTAGACCGCGTTGATAAGGGCCAAATTAAACTCTCTGATTTAATTGATCTCCCACAAGACGAGATGGTCGTAGGCGCCAATGCGATCGCAGAGAGCTACGTTCATCCCGGTGTACAGTTTTCTGTGGCCAACTTGATTGAAGTGATGATAGCAGAAGAAGCGACAACACGGCGACGGACTTCGGATTTAAAAGAAGCTGGCAGAGTCAAAAGCGGTAACTAGAAATTGCGCAGTCTTTGGGATTACAGAGCAACGAGTTGATCGGTCTACTTCCGAAATCTTAAGAGATTTCTATGGTTTGCCCGACAAGGCCTTTTTTCCCGTCGTGACAAAAGCCATTGCTAATGACCCCACACTCCTATTAAAGATGACTCAACCAAACATGGAGTTCGAAAAGGACCCACGTGACCACTCAACGCCCAAAGCAATGTTGCAATTGCTTCTAGCTATCGACAGCGGAAAGGGCTTAAGTGCGAAAAGCCGCGAATTCCTGCTTGCTACAATGTCTCGCACACGTACAGGCCCAGGTAGGCTAAAAGGTCTTCTGCCAAAAGGAACGCCAGTTGCCCACAAAACAGGGACTATTGGCGGTGTTGCTAATGACGTGGGCTTCATTACTCTACCCGATGGTCGTCGTTTTGCGATTGTGGTATTCACCAATAGCAGTACAACTTCCACAGCTGACCAGGATCGAGCCATTGCAGAAATAAGCCGGTCTTTATACGACCTTTATTATTTAACGGCACAA
>CALNYX010000040.1:0-1488 GCA_942490925.1 uncultured Chlamydiaceae bacterium
TGTACTCAGCAACATGGGCGTACCTGTTCTGATGTAATATCGTAGACTCTCTTTCATATATTTTGGAAAGGAGATTTTTCGCAATCTGCAGGTCACATAAATACTGAGCAAAATTGCATATGCGTTTGCCCCTTCCGCAGAAACACTCCCGCCGGATATCTTGCGTTTGAGCACACCTAATCGAATCAGAAACTCGCCATAGTTGTTGTGACAAGGAGCATCAGGATGTTCTACAAATGTCAATATCCTTGGTTGCTGTCTTTTAACCTTTTTTATGATCTCCTTTAAAATGTCATTCGGATTAGGCCAATTCAACAAATCCTCTAATCTTTTCTTCAGCCTTTTCAGACGTCTTTCAAATACCTCTTCGCCTATTTGCTCACGAATTTTCTGAAGGCGTTCACCGTCACGCAAAATTCGCCGTAGCTTTAAATAAAATTTGACAATACTGGTCAGATTCGGAAAGGCGTCACGAAACTTTCGTATCTTGCGCAGCAGATGGGCCATGCAGCTTTGTTGCTCGCAGATCACTTGAAAATACGCACTCCACCCATCGACCACCAGCAAACCCAGGAATATCTCTCCCAGCACTCGGCGCACGACATCCGAACCGCGCGATTTATCGATCGTAAAATAGGCCGTGTCTTGAGTGCCGAATACCCACAGCCACCAGTTCTTTGCCCTCACACGCCAGCCGGTTTCATCGGCAAACAGGGTAATCGCATTATTGATATCTCCGAGAATCTCGTCGTAGACATCTTTCATGATCTCCGAGACCCGAATCACATGCCGCGAAAGCCCCGATGTCGAGATCTTTAGCCCATAAAAGGCCTTTAAGTAATCTTGCATTTTGGTAAACGGCAAACAGATGGCCACCCACAAGTAGCAAATCAAAATGGTCGCGTTCAATCCAATATCCGCTTTGGGTAAGGCCAATTCGGATTTGGCTGTGATCACCTCTTGACAATCATTACAATACTTTTTCTCTTGTACTACTTTTATGATCTCCGGCTTTTCAATCGGATCTGGAATGTCCTCAATAATCCGCTCATTGCTGCTTTCAAGCGGCGGCTGATCAGTTAAGTCTTTGCCACACAGGCTACACTCATCAACCGTGGCTTTTTCGGTCCGGTTAGGTTCAGCATTCTTGGCACGATTGCCGGCACCTCGACGGGGCTTTCTCCCTCGTCCCTTGCCTTTTTTCTTCCCTTTGCCATCATTGCCGACTCCTTTTTCTTCCCATTCGGCCTGCTTTGATGATGGCTTATTGGCATTCTTGTTTACAGATTTGATTTTTTCGCTTTTTAGCTGTTCTTTGAGTTTTGCGTTTTCCGATTTCAGTTGGGTGATTGTATTTTCTAATTCAACATATTTCTCCCGCAAGCTTTGAAGTGCCTTTAACAGTTTGCTTTTGGACAACTTGGATAAAGCTATGTAAGTTGCGGTTAATATGTCTTTAATGTTCATTGGATACCTAAAAATATATGT
>CALNYX010000041.1:0-4449 GCA_942490925.1 uncultured Chlamydiaceae bacterium
TCATGTTATTGAAAATATCGTTAGCTCTACTGTTTGGAAACCTTTTACCCACTTCATTAGGCACCATAAGTGTCTTGAACTATTGAGACGGCTGCTTGCTAGTAAACTGGTGAAACTCGGCCAATACATTCAGAAAGATTCTACTAACCCCAAAGATATTGTGTACAAAATAAGGTTGCAAATGGGTGGGAAAGACGGAGCACTCTTTCTACGAAAGTTCGCTCAGGTATGACTTTTGGGAGTGATATATCGTCAATGCCATATCTATACATTCGAGTAGAGGTAGAATGCATGGTTGAACTCAGCAATTCAATTTATTATATTCGTTCACATATGCAGATTATGAAGCTGATTGCCTTCAGACATAAGGTGCTTCTAAAGTTTAAGTCTTTCAAGCTGGGCCGTGAAGCTTTCCTGCGACTTGTCAAAGAAGTGCAGGCACTTGCGGTATGCTACAATTGCAAAAGCAAAATGATGGCCGACCAAGCTAGTAGGCATGCTGAGAATATAGCCCGCATTGTTAGGGAGCATCTGAATACCTCCATTGGTTGTGATAGTGGCAGTGGCACAGCCTATTTCTCAGTCCCTCTGAATAATGCCATCCATGTTGTGCCCCAAAAAATGAGATACTTGTTTGATGCGTTTGAGGCATATTTTGCAGACCTTAGTATGCAAACGGTAGAGCATACAAACAAATTGGTGCCTAAATTACTCTATCACACCCCTCAAAACGTTTTCAATAGCCAAAGCAACAATAAGTGGGTGCTTGCGATGAAAGCAAGCTTGAGAGAGACACTGTATGGGCTAACAGATGGGACGGAAAAGGAAGGCAGGGAAATGAATTGTACAACTTGTGGTAAGGGTGGCCATATGAAGAACAATTCGTGCACTTGTGAGTCACACCCATCGTTTGGTTGTGACAGAATTCTTGAAATGGATGGGCCCATGCTAGAGGGTTATAACACAGAGGTGGAAGAAGAAATCGTGAACACGGCAGAGAAGAAGAAGAGGCTGAAGAAGGAAGAGACGAGTTTGAGAAGGAAGTTTGCCAAAAAGAAAAAGGAGAAAGAGGATAGTGGAAGTAGTGAAGGGGAAAGGGGGGAAAGGGAGGGTCTGGAAAGCGAGCTGGAAAACGAAAAGCTGACCCCCCAGTTCGCACTAGTACTTCTAGGAAGAAGAAAGTGTCTGTAAGCTAAGCTAGGCTAGTGGGCTTCTAGCTGATGAATCAATTGTTCCTCTGTCTATTTTATATATTGGGGCTAGCGGTGATATGCTTGCAAAATCGAAAGTGTTTGTTTCTTTCCTAGACTTTATTTTTATGCATCAATGTGCATCTGCCTAAGTTGGCACAATAAAATATTATTAAACAATTAAACAAATATGCGAGTGAATTAGAACAGCTCCAGGGGCGGGTAAAAGAGAGAACATAATAATCAAACATCGATCGATTGGGAAATGACTGATGAATGCGGAATTTGTTTGTTAAAGAACAGGTATAGGTACAGTTTCTGAGAAAAATATTACAAAGTAGTGGAAAATAAGTCATAGGGACGAACTTAGTCGTCAGGCTCAGCTGCGTTTTGCTCGCTGCGCATTTGGTAGAAAGTAACCTTGAGGCGTCTCCTGTTTCGGTGGTATTCTAGAATAATGGGGTCAGAAACCTCAAGGTCTACACAGGAAACAATGCTAGTAGTTCTAGAAAAAGGATCAAATATTCTAGCACGGTTCTGAGGCAAGCGTTTTTCGACTGAAACAATTCTGCGTTCATTTGTTCCAACCGAAGACACTCCTGAGATGAAGGCAGCATCATCGATGGAATCATATTCCTCTGCATTCTCCAGGACAGCTCGGACAGCAGCTAAATGATGAATTGTTGAATAGAGATTAATCATTTGAAAGAAAAGAACAGAATAGCTACTAAATAGTAGGGAAAAACAGTTGCCAAACTTGGAGGAACTATTCTTTGCAAAGGAGCACACAATTTTGCATAGAAATCTTTCGGCGGACTTGATATCGGGTCCTTGTTTTAACAAGTGGGCCCGATATCCCCAACCGATGTTTATTGCTGCTCTTCTGTGCAAATAAACACTATGGACGTATACTGGAATACGAGTCTACGCTAGGGTGGGAACGAGTGCTTGGGTGGGTGTAAATACCAGTCGATAAACAAACAAAAGAGAGCGATAGGAAACTACGTCACGTTGGCAAGCTAGCGGTTGCTACCGGTAGCGATATCGGTCCTATAGCGTAAAAATTGGAATTACTAGTACTAGCTAGTAATTGCGCCATTTTTTACTATTGCTATTCGGCGGACTTGATAGAGCAGGCAATACAAAGACGATAGCTAGGGGTAAAGGATATGCAGCGGGCCGTGTAGTTGTTCATATCGCAGCCTCTCTTTGAGGCCGAAATCGGACGAGATGTAATGGAGCAAGGTTTCGGTTGATTTCCATCCCCCGATGTAGCAGATTGACGCTAGTGAAAATCCTTCCTTAAGCCAGAATTTTGCTCCTGAACGTCTGCATGAATGTGTGGAGAACGTGCCATTCTTTCCCATGTCTAGCGCGATTCGCTTGATGAGAGCATTATAGCTGCCGTAGTCTAGCTTCTGCTTGCCTGTGAACATATACTTGCGGTGATCGTCGTTTGCGTCTGTTTGGCACTGTTTGATCAAGGTAATAGTGTAGTGGACTACCTCGTTATAGCTCGTAGGGAAGTGTGCAATGATCCTGCGTTTGAGCTGGTCGTGGCGTCGTTTTTCTTTTGCTACCACTATGTTGATGAGTTTCTTCTTGGTATCTAGTTTGAAGTGCTTTGGGCGCATGTGGGCTAGTGAGTCAAATCGTAAGGCGAATGTGCATTGGGTCATGATGGCGGCCTTTGTTGCAATGTCTAGATCTTCGTCCTGTTCAAGGTGCTTGATCAGCTTGTTGAGGTTGAACGCTTTTGCTTCTCTGGTCTTCCCTCCGTCTTTGCGTATGACCGCACGGGCCCCTTTGCAGAACAGGTTGATGCGTGCGTCGTCAAGGATAATGTGCTGTGCTTTTGCGAGATGCCTTGCTACTGTGCGAAGTTTGGTGAGTTGGGAGTAGGATCGGCCTAGTTGAACTTGCTTGCTAAGGACCCCAATGAGGGATTCTGTGTTAAGCGCTTTTCCGTTCAGTTCCTTGAGTAAGATGTTTTTGCCGCTCTTATAGTTCCTTGCTGTGTTTGACGGGGTGGCTGCATTGGATATACCTTTGACGGATTTGCGTTTTGCCATAGCCTTAGGAGGTTTGCCTGATGTCTGGGCTGCATTTTGCTTGCGAGCAGCTGCTTTGCTGTTGCTAGCACCTTCATCCGATTGAGAAGCTCCTCTTTTGACACTGTCTGTGGGGATTGAGGGATGTGTAGAATAAACGTGAGCCAAGCGTTCTGCTTGAGAATGCAATCTTGGTAAGCTCCTTCGTATAACGGTATGGTCTGTGGGATTCCGTAAGCCGCGTCCGAAATTTGTACTAATCGCTGTAGCCAGTGGGACGAACGTGGCCAGTATGGAATTACGCATGTACACTCCGCTTTTTGGGCTTCGATGTGTTCTGTAACCTGATGGTATACGCTGTATGGGGGGTTGACCCAATTGTGGAACCCTTGCCAATTCTGTGCGAGTGCATTGATGCCTGCTGTGCCCGGACACCAATATAGGGAGTTGAACGCTTCTGTCTGCTTATTAGTATTCGTTGCGAAACGATCGAAATTTGGCTTTCCAACGTTACTACTAATATCGTTAAAGATATCGTCTCTAACTTTGTAGTCTTCCGTGTAGGTCAACCTGCTAAGTTCGTCTGGAATGACGTTGTCCACTCCTGCAATGTGATGGAACTGTATTTCGCAATCTAGATTATTAACAAGAGTCCATACATCGTTTACAACTTCTCTTAACGCTTTGCTAGGGCTGAACTGCTTTCTCATGGCTCCCACTACTGCCTGGGAATCGCACAAAATCATGATATGGCGATGGAATAGCTTCGTTTCAAACGACTGGAGGGTCCACAGTATCGCTTTAGCTTCCTTAATATTAATGTGTGTGTTTCGGTGTGCCCCTTTGAAGTATCCGTGCGCCTTTTGTGTTCCTCGTGACCTGTTCGATAAATCCTGAAGTGTTGCTCCCCATCCCCAAGGAGACGCGTCCGTAGCTATGCTGATGTCTACAGGTCCCGAGATGAACCTTGCCCTCGCTCTTGGCATCGTAAGTGTTTGCCACCAGGTAAGTTCCTCCCTGGCCTCGGGTGACAAAGTGACCGTGTCCTCCCACTCCAGAGTCCTGTTAAGGCATACGTACAACTCTTGAGTGTAGCGTCTTGCTCTTCCAACGCTAATTGCTAATGCCATCGCGTGCCCTAAAAATTTTGCCAATTGCCTCTTTGATATGGTTCTTTTCTTTTGCATGGTATACGCCTTTCGTCTTGT
>CALNYX010000042.1:0-3953 GCA_942490925.1 uncultured Chlamydiaceae bacterium
TGCAAATGACCATAGTCATTTGCCTCAAACAGGCATTTCTCTTAGAGGTTGCGAAACACATTTCTCTCAAAATGCCTCCTGGCGTTTTGCATGATTTTTTACTGTGTTTTCGAATGTGCTGGCACATTACAAATCACTAAACATAAGGTTATGATTCCAAATGTGACACCACACATGCGAGCAGCTCAATCACAATGGCAAACATCAGGCAGTTTTGGCCTGTATTGTTGATCTTTTCAGGACTGCAAGGCACTAGTGTGCCCCTTATCAACTTGTTGATCAGGTACAAGTTTACTTTTGTGAGTTGGTTTGCCAAGCTTGAGTGTATTTGCTTGGCGCTCCAGTGTTGGTGTTGCCTCTTCACAGCTTGGCGCCGCGTTTGCTCTTGGATTCTTGTTGTTGCGTTGCCAATTACGCTTAATCCTTGAGCCTTTGTTTATCTGTTGATGTTGATGCAACCGGAACACACATATTTGTGCTTTGTACTCAGTGCCTTTCTTTCTCTGATGCATGGCTGGAACTGCCGCTGACACCAGGCACTTTTCTCTCTTGTTGGAGAAATTCGGTTCTCATTTGTCACCAACGTCCATTAGGCAATGTTGGCTTTGAAGATCATTGTTACATGTTTGTGATTGTGCTATTTGGCTGATCGATGAGCTCGCATTATCGTGTTCCCCTGCTGTGTTACTCTGCATCGGCTACGCGTTGCTCTTTTGGGAACGGAACAATTGTTATGATACGAACATCACATGCAATGTAATCTGATCACCAAAGGATGTTGGTATTCGATCAAAAAGTTCAAGTGGGTTAATATTGAGTGGTCGAATTGCATTCTTAGGTGAGTTTTGCGCATGTTATCCGTCGAAAGGTTATGACATGCCCTTGTGTCGTCGGAAGAAGTTGCGTTTTGAATGATTCATGCATATGGATCATGGGCCTCACCCTTTTCCTGTTACCAGATGTCTGCACTATTATAAGAACTCATCATGCGCCAGTTTATTTTCTCATTTTCATAGCAGCTGAAGTGGTGGCGTTCTACTTCAGACTCGGAAGTGTTTCAAGATGCCAGCCATCGATGTCTTTTACACATTACAAGAGCACCCACTGCATTTGATAAAAGTGTGTCCACTGGAATACTTTCTTTATACGTGTAGATGATGATTGGCATAGTTGATAGAGTGTGCAGTGTAGTGGTGTATCGTGCTGTTGAAACAGAGGGTGCCTTGCTTTTTGTGCCGTTTGTTGAGATGGAGAAGGTCGTTAGGTCGTATTGTACGAGTACTGTGCCATATGATAAATTAAGAATCACTCCATATTCACACAATTTAGACTAGATTATTCCTTTGAGAGCTGGCCATAGCCTATAGTTTTGCTGTGGCAATAATACAACACCTCTTGATGCAATTGACAACAACAGGTCGTAGAAACAACAAGCATGGCAAAGCCAAAACATCAAAAACTAGTCCATCAACAATGTATAGAGACACAATATATTGCAGAGGTGGATTATTTTATAAAGTAGTAGGTATATGTAGCGTTATATGATCTACTTTGACCTCCATACCAGTTTAGGTGGATTGATGACGGTGGTAGGCAACGTTTGCTGAGAGCTCCGTCAGACGGAGTCAAACGACATATTGATGGCAACAGGAGCCTTTACAACTGATACCATGCACTAATACCATAATAAACATATCTCAAGTGAATATGGGCTATGTTTCTGACCATGGCTTCTTGCAGCAGAGAGGGTTTCAACAAGTTCTAAGTGAATTCTCGGGTGGAATCAATTTGGAATGATAGTGCTTGCAGAGGACGAGAGATAATGGAGAGGACGACATACCTTCATACACAAGAAGCATAACCAAATACAAGCTTCAACACTCCATGTATTGATCTATGGCCATCATGGTTTGCATTCTCTCTTTCCATTCATTGTAGCATGAACCTGTATATGACGAGAGCAGTAGAGTTTCAATCAGCAAAAGCAGGTCGCAGCGATTATTCACCACGTCAACTAGGAATGAATTCTCATGACATACTTACTGTCAAATCAGTCAAACTACTCACTGATAAAATGGCAAAAGTGCGGCAAGTAGAGACTTCTTTGACACGGCACTTTGTAATGGCGCGTTTGTCACTTCTCTTTGGAAGGCGTCGCCTGCAACTTACACAAACTCATTTGCGAACATCATGTCACACAACAGAAAACTCTAATATCATTCTCTTTTGGCATAATCAGACGACTATACCTCATTCTGCACCCAAATGCAAGTGCCATGCCACAATGCAAAAGAATTACACCGAACGACAAATCGCTGACACCAACAACCAATAACGGATATCCCTGCCAAAATGGTGAAATCCAGTCAAATGGATTCACAGAAGCTAGCATCACAACACCCTTACATCAGATACCACTTGTGTGTTCCCCCATGTACGAATATATTGCAATTCAGGTCCCAAAGAGCATTATTCTTATGGCCATTCCTTTGTTGGTCGTTGGCGGCAGCTCACTCCTATTCGTGACTTGAACTGCTCCTCTGTGAGCGTCTGCCAGTCAACCGATATGAAAGCCTATCCTACGTTTCGAAATACAAATGTGCATTTGAGAAATGGAACCATGTGACCAGCTCGACTGGAATTTTTAGATATACGTACACTTAGATGTTACCCGTTTTAAAATGAAACTCAGTACAAAAAAATGATAGTTGACACTTTAAAGCGAACCAAGGTGACCTGGCTGGCGCTCATCGCGCTCATGCGAAATTCACAAGTTCAAAAGACGAAGATAACAATGAGAATAGCGGCCACTCTACAGCTCCTCCAGCCTTTATAGACAATTAAGAGTGACGAATAACAATAGGTACATTGTTGTAAGATGTATTCTTGCTTGAATCAGTCTGACTCTGCGATTCATTCATCTTTTGTAGCGAAAAACGACACGGCGCCATTTATGCAAAACAGGTACGTGACTGCAAATGCTCAGTCCTTTTGCCTTTTAAACGGAGTTGAAAACTCATATTATGTATTCTTAACAAAGTCAATGATTAATGATGTATGGATTAGGCTCAAATACAATACTAATGTTACGTCTTTGTGAAAATTCATCGTGATGTCTTTCTCAAATACGCCATCCCTGACCAACTCTCACATATCTGTACTCTCTTATTTATCCATTCCAGGTGGCGCCAAAAAGGAATACAATTAAGCACACTGACTGTTTAACAATGATTGAAGAGATACGATCATACAAGAGGATGATGGTACGTTTTGTGAGTGTACGTCATGTCTTTTTCAAAAACAATTCGACCGAGTCTCACTCATTTACTCGTATTCAATCTGCTGCAGGTGACGGCAAGGACAAATGCAATCAAGGATATTGTTGATTGTTGTTTACTGTTTATTGAAAGCTGTGACTGGACGATGGGCATGTAAGATTGGCGCTGCAACCACACACTTCATGTTGCACTCATGGCGGCTTGGTGATTGCTTTAAGAAAGAAAGACAAGGCAAGCAAACAGAGGATGATAGAGAGTAGAGTATTGTAAATTCAAAATATTGTAGAATGCATTATTTAATTTTGAAAGATCTGTAATAGAGTAGTTCATTTTAGATGCAAATAGAACTAGCAAGTAAAGAAGTCGCCAGCGCCTTTTTGTCCAGGACAAATGCCTCTCTGCCTGAGCATTTTCTATAAGGTGACATGGCATCCTTATCCAAGGCAAATGCACCTTTCAATGTTTTCAGTAAGGCGTCAGCATGTTTGTTGGTGAGACAAAATCAGATAACTCCAAATGTGCATGAGCCTTAAAAATACGAATGTGCACTCACATGACACTTTGTAAGGCAAGGAAAAATGCCTTGAGCACTTTTCGCAAGGGAGTGACTCATTGCAGTCAAATGCACTATGGCCTTCAAGGCCACATTAGAAAGGCTCATTATATTTTACAGAC
>CALNYX010000043.1:0-1750 GCA_942490925.1 uncultured Chlamydiaceae bacterium
CTGCCAGCAACAACTTCGAACTTGCCATTGCGGTAGCTGTCGCTGTTTTCGGTATCAATTCCGGCGAAGCGTTCGCCGCGGTCATTGGGCCGCTTGTCGAGGTTCCGGTACTTGTCAGTCTCGTCAACGTTGCGCTCTGGTTCAAGGTGAAGTTTTTTGCTGAAGCGTAACCTTTTAACCTCTGGCTCTGTGCCGGAGGTTATCGGCATTGCCTCCGGCATGGTGCAACCCCATGTGATGGTTGTTAGCACGCATCAGGATTTTCAGCGGCCGGTAGTATCACACAAGACAATCAGCTTGGCAAACATTCTCAATAAGAGACCCTTATTATTGCAGGGGAGCCTGAAAACAGTGACATGATAGCCATAAAAACAGGGGGGGCTGGCAATGCGCAGCTCTCTTTCTGAGGCTGATGCTCTGTTGTTCTCAGCGCTTGTATAAAGTCATTGTGAGTGAGCTCTTCAAAACTATAAAGACAAAGAGTGATAATATTGATAACAAAGACTTTTCACCACCGAACATTGAGTTCGGCAGGAATACCAATGAAAAGAACTGCCGTGAGAGAAAGAGCGGGAACTAAGTACAAAAAAAACACATTATACGAGTGAGAATATAACTATAAAGAACCCTTATCGTATTTGGCTCTTGCATGTTAATAGCGTATCGTAATCAGTCTTCCCTTCATCTATTCCAGAAACAACATGCCGATTGATCAGAGAAAAGCGACAGATATCTTCGACGATGTGTACACACTTGCCTATTGGATGACGAAATCTTTGGAGGAAACTCATGAACTGTTCAGGAAAACCTATCAGAAAGCAGGTTCTGACGCCGCAGAGATCGATGTGTTCAAAGCATTCAGAGAAGCGTATTTCGAGATGTATGAAATCAACGAATCAAGCAGAGTGGAAGCTGCTTCTCCTATAGACCAGGCTCTTTTCATCCTTCGCAGACAGGATGCAGACAGAAAATTTTCGGTACTGCTTTCTGACACATGCGGAATCCGATACCGGACCATAGCAAAGATTACAGGCAACCCTCTGTCCATGATCAGGTTATGGTTATCCAACGGAAGAAAATGGCTTCTCAATAGTATGATCATGCTCTTTTCGATGATCAATCTCGACCAGAATACCAAGGAAAGCCTCCTGCTTCTGCCGATATAATACCGTGGATTTTCCTGCAGGGCTAACCGAAAAAAGCACTTGCTCTTGCAAAGCCTGGCGTAACAGACAGCTTCTTTACAGCAAAAACGCATGAAAAAAGCCATCACTCTTCATGCGTTTTTGCTATTCACTCTTAATGCTGTCCTGGAAAATAACGAAGTCAAGGCAATGGCTCCTCCAATGGAAAAAGAGTGCCGATGCCCGCAGATCGGGATTCGATTCAGACCGGTTGAGATTGCCGGAAAAATCAAGACACCCTTCAAACGTCTTATGAGACGCTCTGTATATCGATAATACAAGGCTGTTCCTTGCTCCCCTCTGTCGCTGACGAATTATGGGTGCTGAGTATCAATACTTTTCCAGGGCATCCTTGTATGTCGGTTCAGTCAGGAACACGAACACCCTGCGAAGCACTGAAAGAAAAGTCCCATCACAACGCTTACAGCGACATAAAGCAAATCTTAATTTTTAATACACAATTCAGGGGCGTAAAGCGGGTATCACAAAACCAGATAACTATGCGGCTTGAATGGCATCCTGTGCCATAGTTTTTGTTGTTGAAAATCGCATGAAACGAGGAATGG
>CALNYX010000044.1:0-1130 GCA_942490925.1 uncultured Chlamydiaceae bacterium
AACCGAAACGTGACTCATCGCCCAACGCATGCACAAAAATCGCGAAGTTCACAAGATGACGGATCTCTCCATGATGCGCTGCTGCCACTGCTCACGCTCGTGCCTTTGCTTCCACACAACAATCAATGATAGAATGGCATAAAGGACACTTGAAGGTATGTGTGCATTGAGTTTCTTGTGTTGAATGGCTTGTATTGTGTCGTCTTTGACCTTTTCCTTACACTCTCTGTCTTCCTTTCATTTGCAGCAGAGTCGTGGCTCCTCTCCTTGTGCATAGGCGGCACTACATGTGTTCCTTTATGTGTCAATGGCGCTCATTTTATGCTGCTGTGTTCACTTGCTTTCACTCTGGCTTTCAAGTTGATTGTTGAAGGTGTTTTGGTCAGGAATGTGTGCAGGAATGTGAATGGCATCAAGCTGGTGAGACAAGCAACAGCGATGGTGGTGATAGTTACAAGTCCAGCAAAAGCCAAAAAGGCACAATGTCTCAAAACAGCAGTGATGATGCTGATACGGTAAGTGGAAAGCACTGCAACAGTCCTCGGTGTGAGTTCTTGTGGCGGCATGGGAATGGGAATGTTATGTCTCTTTTGCTTGCGCATGATTCACTTGTTTTGATCAGGCTTCCTTGGTTGTTGTGTCCAGCTATTTTGCTTGCTTGTTGATTGTCTTGCTTGCTTGTGGTTTCAACTGATACTTAAAACTCTTCAAAAGTGCGACTTGACTCTACTTGTGGGCATACTGAAGGCTGATGAGCATAGAGGACAAACGATTGCAAGAAGCGAAGCAGGAACTAGAAGATATAAATTAAAGACATCAAATATAAGTACTAGTCTCTTCACTACATGTTTTATGACCGCTAATTGCCACCTGAAGTCCCAGAGTGACCATCATTGTCAGAGCGGGCACCGGCGCAAAAAGAGGTCAATCACGAGTTCACTCTCGTAGAACCTGGTACAAAAATGCGTGTAGAAACGTGCAAACAATTTGTTTGCAATTTTTTCCCGAGAAGGCAAGAGCCACGTAGAAACATACGACATTTGTGCGTAGAAGACTTTTGTTTCCGGGGAAAATTGCCAACAAATTGTTTGCAGATGGGCCCGTCTGGCCGCCATTTGTTTGCAAAAGTT
>CALNYX010000045.1:0-20183 GCA_942490925.1 uncultured Chlamydiaceae bacterium
GACAGGTTTGCCGCTACTTTGAAATTGAAGGGTGGCTGTGAGCTGATCGCCAATGCCTTGAACAGAGAGCACAACAGGCGGTGTGGTCTTCTTGGTCTTTGCACGAGGGAAGCGATAAATCTTTGGTGCCGCCACAGGCTTGAGGAAGTGGTTCAGCTCTTTCAGACGTTTTTGCTTTTGCGCGATTTCAACTTTGACGTTCAGCAATTCCAAATCAGATTTTAGAAGATCTAGCGCGCTAAGTTTTGCTGCTTCTTTGGCCGGAAGTGTTGTCTTGGTGGCAGTGCCTTTTTTTGCCCTTTTATCGGTCATTGAATGCTCAACCTGTGCTGTTTGAACCGGTTTTTCTATTTTTGTGTCAGTCGACGCTGTTTTTCCGTCCTTTTTTGCTTCTGGAGTCAAAGAAGCGAGCTTTTTTTCTTCATTTTGGCCTGCCGCTTTTTTAGCGGTAGGTCGCTCCTCCTTGAAGAGTTCATTCAGTTTGTCGGTAGCTTTTTCAGTCTCTTCTTGTGTCGGAGGTTGAAGCGGAAGGACTGGTTTATTTTCTTCTGAAGCCGCGTATGCCGTGGATGCAAAGGCAAGGCAGAGCAGCATTACGGCCAGTACTTTTATGTTAGTTTTGGACATAGAGTTCTCCCGAGATTGTCCAACCTTGAGGCAGGTAGGTGATTTGAGCGATTACGATGCCAGAAATCTCGCACAATGAGGTGAGTAGGGATTTGTCGGTAATAGCTGCACTGGGAATGCTGGAAAGCATCCATTTGCTGTGACGCCACGGAGAAGTGAAGACCAAAGGAGCACCGATTACGTCACTTTCTTTGTGTGTCTTGATCGGAGACCAGGCTAAGCTGATATGCGCTTCTGCAGCAGATGTGAGCTGATAGATTTTGCCCATAGCTTCTTCTTTGGTCAGAAGAGCACTTATTGGGCGTTCGCGCTTTACATAGAGATCGTGGGTTGAGAACGCCTTGGTCGGCGTAGTCGAATCAAGAATTGCCGGTTCTTCAAACACTACTGGCAACGCATCAAATCGTGCGCCGGCGGTGTGTTTCCATTCTGTTTTTAGTTGAGCCGGAACAGTCGAAGTGTCGCATGTGCTGCTTAAAAGTGCCCAACCGCGATTGTAGAGCGGCAAGCCTTGCATGGCCGGAACGCAGAGCGCGGCAACATGAGCAACATCCGGAGTTTTCTGCCAGACTTTCGGAAAGAATAGTTCTGAAGAATTTTCAAGCTGTTTCCGTCTGTTTTGAGCGTCTTCAGCGTGAATCTGTTGCTGCTTGCGATTGAACTCAGCAAGTTTGTGCGCTTCATATTTGGCGTAGATCATATAGCAGCCAGCGCAGATCAACAGCGCTGCGATCACCCGTGCAGAAGAGGGAATACTTTTCTCTTCAAGTGAATGAAGTCGTTGAGCTGGCTTCAAAAGCCCTTTGAAGTGTTCTTCTGTTTCTGCAACGGTCTCTGTGAGTACTTCGTGTTCCCACTTAGAAATCGCGCGAGTTTTCTCAAGATGTCTGTCAGCTTCATGTTGTGATGTGAAAATTGCATCGCCGTCAGCAAGTGGTTTGCCGTCTTTGATCGCGTACACCCACCAGAGTTGTTTGCCGTTAGAGTCTTCAAGGAGAAAGCGGCCAATCCAAGTGCCATGAGTGCGATCAATCAGAGCGCAGGCGAGAGACGGATATGATTTGATCTTACCTGTGAGATTGCCAAGACCGAACTGAGACTTGCGAATGACATAGCAATTGAAGTTCTCGTCCTTAAATTCTGCAACCTGTTTACGAATGTGGGCAAGCTGATCCCGTTTCTTGCTGCCTTTAAGAACCTGCCACCACAGGCCGACAGCGTAGGGCTTGCCGTTAATTTTGACGCTATGCATTTAAGTCTCCGGCGCTTTCCACATCGATGGTGATTACGATGATGCGTTTTTCACGCTGGGAGCTTTGGCCGGCTGCGAAGATGTCCACGCCTTCAGACTCCACACCTTTCTCTTGCTCGAATCCTGCAAGAACAAGAGTTTGTCCCATGTTCATGCTGATTTGTTGCGCGAAACTACGAGTGGAGAGCTGTGGGAGTTGGATTGTTTGCTCTCCAGATTTGAACTCCACAAGTTTGTCGAGTGAAGAAAGAGATACATTGCATTGCAAAATCACACGGCGGCGATCAAGGATGTGCGGGATAACAGCCATGGCAAAGCCAGGAGAAACTTCACCAGGCGTGAGTTCTGTGCTGGAGCTTTCGTTTGTGGTGGTTGTTTTTGTTCCAGCTAAATAGGCGATGCGACGATCTACCTGAACAGGGAGTGTCTGGTTGTTCATGCTGATACCGCTACCGGATGTGAGCAGAGTCGTGCGCCCCTTTTTTTTCAGAGCACGAAGTACTGCTTCTGAACCGCTGAGCTGTCCGTTTCCAAGAATTGTTGCAGTAAGCGAACTTGCGCCATCTATGACTTGGTAAGGGTTTACAACGCTTGAAGCTAATTTAAGGCCAGAACCTTCAAGTAATACTTTAAGATTGATGCCGGTGTCAGTGTTGTCTGAAAGCTCCAGTGCCCAGACGTGAACGCTAAGAGCTACTTGTTTGCCGAGTTTTGCGTTTACGCTGTCGATATACTTTTCAATACGGCGTAGAGCTGGAGCCGTGTCTGTAACGGTAATAGTACCGCTGGATTTGCTTATTGAAACACTGCCGCGCTTGGAGAGCATGGATTCAACGCCAGCTTTGCACTCGGTCCATGCGTCAGCTTTGTATCTGCTTTTGCTAGTTTGAGAGGTTTGCGAAGAAGATCCTGATGCGCTTGCAGCTGTTCCTGAATCTGAACTTTTTGATTCAGTTTTATTGGTAATCGTACCCTCGTAACCAACTTCACTAGGTGAGGTGAAGAGGGTGAAGGTTTTCACCCTGAGGAAAGAGAATTCAACGACACCATTCTGATATTCCCAGCTCTGACCAAAGTGTTGGCCAATAGTGTTGAACAAGTTCTCCACTGTACCGTGATACGCTAGAGCCAGACGCTTTGCAGGTTTTGAAATGCCGTCTTTAGACTCTGTCTGAGCCTTGTCATTAGCGGAATATTTAATGCCGAGTGGGACAATGTCTTGAATGGCATTCACCAGTTCAGGCATTGTGCCTCTAGTGCGGAGCGTAATCTTTTGGCTAAAGATGAACGGAAGCATTGCGCCTTGATCAATCTTCACTGGATCAGCTCCGAGATATGCCTGCTGAACAACATGAACTGTCTGTGGTTGGACAGCTTGTTTTAGCTTTGCAGCTTGATGTTGGATTCGAGTTTGTGGCTCATTTGCCTGAGACAATGCGCATCCAGAGAGTGCAAAAACGACAAGAAGTAAGGCGATAAGAGTCTTTCGCATAATTAATCCTCCCGAACTTCGAGTACGGAGTTTTGCTGATAAAGAGTGACGCGCAGGGAGTTTCCACTTCGATTCATGCGGGTAAAGAGACGTTTCACTGCACCGTAGAAGCTACCTTTGAAAGTAGCCTCAGCCTGCATTTCAAAGTCATGTGCTGCTTTCCAGACAAGTTGGTAATTGGCAGTACGTGTCCATGTTGAAAGCTGTGTCTTCAGACTTCCAGGCTTGATATGCCATGTATGATCTCCGACCTTTTCACTTGGTTCCATTTCAGCGCTTTGGGAGCTGACAAAGGTGAAAAGAGCTTCAGTACTTGTAGCCACACCTTTTTCTATGAACCCACTGTCTGGGCTATAGGTGTAGATATGGCCAATGCTGTAGCCGTCAGAGAATTTTAAACGCAGATAACTTGGACGCGTCTTTGTGTCCGGAGAAGCAATGCTGTCCATAAGGTATGAGCATTGAAGCACGTCTATTTCAGGCTTGTTACTGGAATCGATAGAGAATCCTTTTTCACGAAGAGCAGTCTCAAACATAGAACCAAATTCGTCTGTGTTCTGATAGTGGAGTCCAATGGTTGTTCTTCCTGGAGGATATCTGTCAGCGACTTTTTGAGCTGTTAGCTCTGCCAGTGGTGCCATAAGTTCTTCAGGAACATCAGACATTCCGTTGTAGGCTTGCCATGACTCCATGACGGGCCTCTGGTTTTTTGCAGCGCAACCTGAAAGCAGGGTGAGTGCTATGAGAAGCAAGGTCATATGACGTAGTGATAGAGAGATCATTCTTCCTCCTGCTTACGAATTTTAATTTTCTGTTGATTGGAGCCAACGCCAGCGATGAGCATGGCTTCTTCAAAAATTTCATCTACGATTAAACTGGTGTGCTTGCCCTTTGTCCGGACGCGGTAGTTCACCAGCGCTTCTTGACCAGCCTTCTCGACAAGCAACACGGGGAGGTCGCTGTGTGCGGCCTCTTGCGGTAATCGAATAATGGTACGAGTCCCGTCGTTGTAGACTTGGAGCGGTTTCCAGTGTGCTTTCCCAGTTACGTCGTAACCAAAGTCGAGTGTTGAAAGATCAACGGCAGTGCCGGAGGTTGTCGGCGCTGTTTCCCATTTTTTCTTTTTGGCTTGTTGTGCAAACTGCTGTTGCAGCAGTCGACGCTGATCCTCTGGGTACTCAAAGCCAACATATGGCGTGTAGTTCTTTCGGTTTGAGACCAGTTTGATGTGGTAAACGCGTTTGTTTGTCGGAATGACAGCAGTAGTGACAAGACCGGTATCTGTTGGCTTAAAGATGATGTGTGTCTTCTCCCAACCAGCCTCTCCGGAGCTTGTGGTTTGCCAACGCCATCGGGCTGTGTCTCCTAAAAGTACGTCCTTGACGAATTCACCGGCCTGAAGCTCTAAGTCAGACCCCATGAGAGGAGAGCAGATGATCGTAGGCAGGGTGGACCCAAATACGTAAATCAACTTTCCACCATTGCTTAAAAATGGAGCGACGTTGTTGTTTATCCACTTTTTAGACAGTTTTACCGCCTTTTTTTCCTTGCTACTCAGCGGCACATTCACCGGACTAAGATATTCAGGAAGTGGTGTGTCATAGAGATCTACTTCGTTCACAGGAGCGTTGCCCACGTAGCCATATTGGCGTGCAGATGCGGGATTTCCAGCTGGTGCTGTTCGTCCTCCAATGAAAACTTTGTTCATCAGCCCCGTTGAGTCCTGTTGTGCAGGCGGGAATTTCTGAGTTGTTCGCAAAGCCGCGTTTAGCGGGCTTTTTTGAGGGAATTGCTCTGCCATTACAGGAGTCGTAAATCCTGAAATTAGGTAAAGCGAGAGCAGCCCCCCTAAAATGTAGGGGTTCCACAGATTCATAATAATTCTCCTGAATCGTTATGTTTTAGCGTGAGTTATGAGCTAAGAAGTTTGCTCCAGGACAGAGCAGTAATGTGTACCCCTCCGGGGTTACGCATGATTTGGGCTTCAGAGGTTGGAGCACTCTGGCGAATACTGACGGTTGCTTCATAGGCAGCTGAGCTTAAAGCAACTCCAGAGTGGTTACGGATGGTTTCATCCCATTCAATACGCCAGCTTTCTTTGCTGACAGGAAGAGGGATGCCTTTAATTCGGACATCTACAAGCACGTCTCGACTGCGCTCGTACGGATTGTTTTTTTGGTACCAGCCACCAACAGTTCCTTTAGCGGAGCCGGTTACGAACGCTGAAAATTTCTTAATCATGCGTTCTTGTAAGCTCAGATCCGCAGTAACAGTGCGCCAGTTCACAATGCATTCTGCAATGTTTGCTTGGATGACTGCTTTGGGAATTGTAGAAGCTTCAGCAGCCGGTTTTACTCCAACAGCATTTCCAATTTTATCTACTTCAATAACGTAAGGCACAACTTTATACTGTGTTGCCTGAATTACATTTCCAGAAATAGACAGCACAGCAATGCAAAGTGCTAAAAAGGTTGTTACCTGCCAGTTGCGCGCACGTTTGATGTAGTTTCCGTATCGTTCAAGCCATTCTTCACGGCCTTTTAAGTATGGTGAGGTTTGCATTGTTGTTACTCTTTTTGTTATATTGACCAATGCTTAATGAATGTGTAGGGGGGTATTTTGTTATTTTAAAACAAATAGTAGTGCAGCTGAGTTTATTGATGCGTTTGAAGTTAAATCACAGAGTGTAAATTTTTCTAAATTGAAATCTCGACAAATTAATGTGTATTGAAAATGTTTATGTAAGGTTTTTTTATGAGTGTTAATAAGCATGTATTAGTTAGCAATAACGGCGCGAAGAGGGATTCTTCTTCCTTTGATGTACAGGTTGTTGGTTGGTTGCTTCGAATTATTTCATTCATTTTCAAGCTTCCGTTTATACTGATTTCTCTAGGCATTCTGGGTTTTTTCATTATTCAAGTAGCTCCAGCTCTTGGGTACGCTGAATTTGCTGAGTCTCTCCGTTCTGCAATGTTAGTTGGTATTGAAAAACTTCGTGAACTACTTCCCTTGGGGCTGGGTTAGATCTACCGCAGGACTTTCATAGGGCTTGTCTTCCATTGGCGGCGCAGGTGGGGCAGAAGGTGTTTCTCCGCTGTTCATCAGGTCTTGCAGTTCACTTTTTCCTTGAACAGCAGACCGGATGCCTTGCATTCGACCTTGCCCGCGAGTTGATAGCGCTGCTGAGCCTAGATTCTTTGCCATATGACCGGCTTTCCCCAGACCGCTTGCACCATCGGCATTTGCCATTCCTGCTGCCGCCCGTGTGGCTTGAGCTCCATCAAAGGCATTGAATCCACTAGCTTTCATTGCTCCCATTGTGGCCATTGTCCCCATTGCTACGGTTGATGCAGCCGATGTTATCGCTTGTCCTGTAGAAACGTGGGAACCGTTGATGATCCCAGAAACAATGTCGGGGATGCTCATAGTGAGAGCTAAAAGTACGATGGCAACTCCAATAATAAAAAAGATATCTTGCATAGAAAGATCGCCAGTTGGAAGTTCATTAATGAATGAAGTGCCTAGACCTACGAGTAGTTGCATGACGAAAAGCTTCATAGCAATTCCAAGTGAATAGCGTAGGAAGTTTGTTGCGTAGCTTCTTGTTTGCTCTGCACCCCCAAAGCCTAGCAAAAGTATTCCTGCATTCATGACGATGTAGGCTTCACACTTTACTAAAAGCATTTGGGCAGAGATCAGGGCGAAGGTTAATAAGATGGCAAGGGCACATATGATTAACCCTACATTATCTATCAACCTGTAGAAGCTCATTTCGCCAAGTACAGCTCCTACCAATTTCATTCCCGTAAGGAATACGTTTTGAGGATCGAGTGCAGGAGATCTTAGTTCGTTTACAGCAATGTTAGATAAGCCCGTTATGAGTAGGTTTGCCCAAGACTTGTAATACGTTAATAATGCAAGCATGATGCATGCAAAGAAGATCAATTTGATAAAATCAACCAAAACGCTTTTGAGCTCATCTTGTTTGAGCACCGCTGTAATCCCCATCCATGCAACACTCCCAATCAAGAGAGTCCTGAAAAGATTAACAGCGTGTGTTTCTAAAACAGGTCCCCACGAACTCGCTTCTCTTTGAAAAAATAGAGCAACTTTTGACATTGCGTTGCTTGGTGTCATGGGCGGTAGACCAGCGGCAACCGCAGCGTGGGGCACTAGCAGTACTAAAACTGTTGCAAAAAAAAATGTTGGGACAAAAATAAATTTGACGTATTTATGCTTGTTCATTAGAAAATTCTCGTATGGAGGAAAAAATGAAACAGATTTTGATAGTATCGTTATTGTTTATGATGAGTGCATTTTTGTTAGCAGGTTGTACTGGGGATGCAGATAGCCAAAAGGTTGCTGTAGAGAAAAAGGAAATAGAAAAACGTAAGCAAGCTTATGAAGTTAAAGAGTTGGGAGAATCCGACATTCCAGTTACGACTAATAATTTTTAAAAGTTATTAGTTGTTGGGGGAATGTTAGAAGGTTCAAGCTCGTTGATTTTTAAAAGCTTTCGTGTTGCTTCCTCACGAACTTGTTCAAGCTTTTCGTTTTTCTGTGTTTTAGCCATTTCTTGTTGGAGATACGTGGCCATGAGAGCGCGAGTTTCTTGCGCTTCTTTTATTTGAATCGCTGCAAGCTTGTTTCCGGCTTGTATTGCTTCCATTCTTCCTTTTGGAGTCGAAAGAAGGCTTCGAATATGCGTTTCAAGCTCACCATTGTTTCGCAGATCAGCGAGCTGGGTTCCTGTAAGCTTAAAAGTTGCTTCAGCCGCTCGGTCAACTTCACCGGACCAGCGATCCCACATGGTGGAATAGTTCTTTGTTCCATCCGCAGTATTCACTATCCCTTTCAGTGCTGATTGTTTTGCATAGAACGCATTGTATAGTTCTTTCATGCTATTAATTTCACCTGTACGCGCTGAAATCCTTTCCACATAGCCAGACAGTCTGTTGAAGTCGCCAACCATTCTATTCATGGTATTGATCGGGAGTGTCACGGTGTTGTGCACCATGTTTGCGTACTGTTCGATATTCTGTTGAACCATGCGTACTTGCTGCGCTGTCTGTTGCACGCTTTCGCCGTATTCTTTCCACAGCGTTTTAAGTTGATTCACGTTGGTGACGCGGTCTAGCGCTTGTATGAATTTATCTGAGCAGTTAACGCAGTAAACCGTGCGAGCATGGGCTGGTGTGTTAAGAAGGGAAAGCAGCACTAAAGAAACGAAAACTAATTTTAACGTATTCATTTTAGTTTTCCTTCATCCATTTTTCTGGCCATTGTTCGCCGTGAGTTGCTTCCAGTTCTTTAATTCGAGCAATACTGTCCTTGTCTGAGGCTCCAACAAAAGCGAGAGCTGTTTGGCCAAGTGCCAGACTAATGAGTCTGTTGCCTTCTGGAGACATGACGTAATATTCACGTTTAGGCGTTGCTAGAGCGACTATCTCTAGCTGTTTCGAGTTTAGCCCCATGCTGATGTATAAATCGCGCTGTGTGTCCTGCCGCGCGGTTACGTTGGGCAGTAAAATTTTTGTAGGGCATGACTCTGCAAGCACATCAAGGATTCCTGAGGTTGCAGCATCAGAAAGAGACTGTGTGGCAAGCACTACAGCGCAGTTTGATTTACGTAGGACTTTGAGCCACTCCCTGATCTTTTCCCTAAAGACAGGATGTCCGAGCATTATCCATGCTTCGTCGAGAATGAGCAGAGAAGGCTGGCCATTAAAGGACTTTTCAATTTGATGGAACACATACAGAAGCACTGGAATAAGGTTTTTGTCTCCAAGGTTCATGAGTTCTTCAATTTCAAAGACTGTGAAGTTTGAAAGCCCGAGCGAGTCTGTCTGTGCATCAAGTAAGCGCCCCATTGCTCCTTTGATGGTGTAGTGCTTGATCGCTTCTTTCACGTCCTTGTCCTGAACGGCATGGTAGAAATCTGAAAGTGAGCGTAAATTTGCTGGCTTACTTTGTAGCAGTACTACAGCGTCATGAATTGCGCCTCGATGTGCTGGCAAAATGTCCAATCCTTGCATAATGCAACAGGTAGCGAGCCAATCTTCAGCCCAGCTGCATTCAACGTTGGAGTCAATCTTACTGAGTGGGCAGAATGAAAGAGTCGAGTTGTCTCCACCTATTTCGTAATGCGTACCATTTGTAGCACTGGTTAGCGGATACATGGACATGCCCTTATCGAAAGCATAGATCGTTGAGTCTGGGTACCGTCTGAACTGTGCTGCAATTATGCCGAGTAGAGTGGATTTACCGGAGCCTGTTGGGCCAAATACAAGCGTGTGGCCAATGTCGCCTGAATGAAGGTTGAATCGGAAAGGTGTATAACCATCCGTGGTGCAATACATCAGCGGTGGAGACTCCGGAGGATAGAATGGGCACGGATTACTATCTTGACCTGCCCATATGGATGAAAGCGGTAGAAAATCTGCCATATTAAGGGTGTTTATCAGTGGCCGGCGAACATTAGCGTACGTGTTCCCTGGATGAGTTCCAAACCATGCTTCTAGAGCATTAACCGTCTCAATCCTGCACCCAAATCCAAGTGGTTGCAGTGTACGGCGTAGTAGACGCAATCCTTCCTCAATATTTTCTAGATCAGTATCATGCAGGACGATCGTTGCTGTGTAGAATCCAGAACCAACTAGGCCACCTTGAACGGAGGTTGCTGCCTGTTCTGCATCTTCAGTCATGATCAAAGCATCACGGTTTACGCGAGCTTGCGGGTTGCTAAACATGGCATCCCAAAACTTGATTTTGAGCTGGTTCCACGTTTTACGGTACTTATTGATTTCGTCTAACGCGTCCATCTGGTCGAGTAGTACAAAGCGAGTTGAGAAGCGGAACGAGATCGGAAGATGATCCAGGCGTGCAAGCATAGCTGGCCAGCTTTTAGCGGGTAAGCCATCCAGAGATAAGACTCCCAGATGGTTTTCTCCAATTCTTGGAGCAATTCCACCCACAAGATCAGCGCTGCTAAGCAATGCATCGAGGTACATTGGAGTATCAGCAAGAATTACAGGTGTTTTGTCCGTGGTAACGCATTCTTTCAGAAAAGATAGCAGTTCAGAATAGGTCCTTGTGACACTGTCTTCAGACACTTCTGTAGAGTCGGTTAGGCGGTTTAAAAACAGAACCGTGCTTAAGGCGTCTTCCACTTCTGCAATTGAGGTTTTGAATTGGGTAATGCTTTTTTCCAGACTATTTTTCTGGTGCGTCTTTGTGTTGCGGCTGTAAGCCATTTTTTTCAGTTTTTCTGCTGTTTCTTCAGGTTTGTAAGAGAGAGTGAGCGTATTTTCAGTGGCAAAACCGCCATGATTCTCAAAGATATTTCTCCGTTCTGCTTCAATGGCTCTGGTAACTTTGTCAGGAAAATAGCTGCGTTCTTTTTGTGGATAGTCTTTAGCAGGAATACGTTGTGCGTTTACGTTAATGGTCCAGCCTGTACCAAGTTCCTTGAACGCGCTCGACACACGAGAGCTGATGGCTGCCAACTCCTCAGGAGTGCTGGAGGCTGTGTCTCGCCCGTAAAAGTGCCAACCAGCCAATAACGCGCCGTCTTTGCACATCACGATGCCATTATCGACCACTACGGCGTAAGGAAGCATGTCGGCTAAGCTACGATCTTTATTGCGGTATTCAGATAGTTTTAGCATGTCGTGACCTTCCAACTTTTGGTGTTCGGTGTATAATTAACCTTCACCGGTATGCCGTTTATTTCAATATAGTTTTCAGAAACCTTTGATATTGGCTCAATACTCTCTTTGAATTTCTTCCCAGAGGGACGAATCATTTGGGATAGCGCAAATAGTTCTCCCTTGATCCAGATTGCATTGAAAGCAATGAGGTTGTCGGTGTTGTCTATGCTGAAAATGATAGCAAGTTCTTCGTGGCCAGAAGGAACTGTAATTTCGAATTTGTGGTTAGCATCAATAGGGAGTTCAAAGCTGTAATCACCTGATCGTACATCCACGTGAAAATCTGCAAGCGGTTCGGTGCAGTCTTCCCCTGGAGAGTAGCTGACGAGATCTATTCCAGATGGGGCAGCATCTTTGAATTGTGAACAAAATTTTTTCATTAATTTTTGAAACATGATTACCCCCTCCAGGCGTTGAATTGCCAAGGTGTACCTTTGGCTTCATAAAAATCTTGCTGGTTAATATGCCTACGCCAGACAACAGACATTTGTGGGTCTGACTTCGCCATTTGGCGTAGAACAAAAACTGAAACGATCCATAACCCGATGCCCACCAGAGCAGAGGGCAGGGTGAACCCGCCAATGCCAATCAGAAACGAAAGTAATCCGGAAGACATGACGAGGTCACGTTCTGCGCCAAGCACAAGGGTATGACGGTGCAACGACTGGTGGACTGGGATTTCACGCATTAGATGAGCGCTCCCGTGAAGGAAAATAGTGAATCAACAATGTTTGCAGCGAAGGCGATAAATGAAATGCCGAAAACAACGCTGAGAAGCATTTTGAAGCCGCCCATAGGATCTTCACGCTTCCAAATGAGCATTCCGCCAGAGGTAGCCATTGCGAAGATAGCGATCCAACGCCCAACAGGGCCGGTTATTGTCCCGACGACTTTTTCAAACGGTTCATTGAAGTCGCTGATAGCGTTTGAGGCATGGGCGAGGTCCGGATGTATGAGCGCTACTGCTAAAGCTGCAAAGAGCAGGTATTTAATATTGTGGCGGTTCATAATAGAGATATTCCTTTGTGTATTTTTGCGTGCTACTATCAAATCCGGCAAGATCCATGATCTCTGTGACCTTGCGGCAACTTTCTGTGTTCGCTTTGGTGATGTAAATTACGATGTCTATCGCACTGCCGATGACTTCCCTTAAAGGTGAAACAGATTTTCGTGTGACTAGGGTCTCTATACGTTTGAGGGTATCGATCGCTGAGTCTGCATGGAGTGTTGAGATTCCTCCAGGGTGTCCGGTATTCCAGGCTTCGAGTAATCCCAATACAGCTTCATCCCTAACTTCCCCGACAACAATACGGTCTGGGCGGAGGCGTAGCGTGTCTTCAAGTTGAGACGTCATCGGGAATTGTTTTGTTGCCTTAAGTCGTACAGTGTTAATGCTCTGGCTTTGTAACTCGTAGGTGTCTTCGAGCAAAAACAGCCTATGGTTCGGACTGATTTGGCTAATCGAATGAATGATTGCATTAGTCAGTGTTGTTTTTCCGCTGCCAGTTCCGCCAGCGATGATGATGTTTCGTCTTCGCTTCACCTGTTCTTCAATGACAACCTTCATTTCTTGGGTAATAATGCCGCCTTCAACATACTCGTCGAGAGTGAAGACACGCTCTGCCTTTTTACGAATACTGAACATCGGAGATGGAGTATTCGGCGGTAGCTGACCTTGGAAGCGGTGACCGCCAATTGGAAACTCACCCGCAATGCTTGTATTTTTGCGATTTGCAGTCAGCTCAAGTGAGCTAGCAACTAGTGAGATTATGAAAGCCCCTTCTTTATCTGTCAGCGTATCTTCGTGCATCATTGGGTGGCCGAATCGTTCAATCCAAACCTTTCCGTCGGGATTAAGCATGATTTCGCCGACTGTTGAATCTTTAAGAGCATCACAAATGACAGGGCCAAGACTGTGCTCCAGATTCGCAACTAACCGCGCATGATCCTCATCAGTCAAAATTTCCATCATTGCCCCCGAGTGAGAACCCAGCTCAAGAACAAACAGATGGTGATGACGCATGTGCAAAGGGAAACCGCCGCGTACAGTCGGTTTGTTTTTGTAAAATCACGCATTGATTCTTTGAAATCAGCCATCGCCTCAATATTATTTCGGATTGTACCTTGAATTGCCCGATTCAATAGGTCGTCCGTGCTTTGTTGCACTTTGTCGGCATAATGTTTCGAGCTGCTAGCCATGAATTTTTCAATAGCGGCTTGATGCTTTTTCAGTGTGGAGTCGTATTCATCCTGAAACATCTCAAACATGGTAGCCACCATGAGGATGGGATCATCTTCGCTCAACGGCTGGCCATGTTTTTCGATCAGCAAATGGCGCACTTTTTCCGCTGTAAGCTTTGCGGATTCCTGCTTTGCTTGATCTTCCATTAGAACTCCAACAGTCCGGCCTTATCCATTTCAGCTTTAATTTCTGCCCAGTACTTTTTGATTCTGTGGCGCTGCATAGTCGGTAAATCAGAGTTAGCGACTTCACGGAAGGTCATGCGCTGGTTCAGAATGTTGGTTAAGTCCTGCCCAAATGTATTTTGGTTCTTAACTGGCAACTGGATCACGGACTCAAAACGGTGGATGTTGTTTTTGTAGATTTGAAACTCGCCAAAAGGTACACCGTCTCGTACGATATTTCCGAAATACGGGTTAAGCCATAAAACAACTGGAGTATCTGGAAAAGCTGTGAGGATAGTTTTAAGGCCCTCTAAAGTGTCGCGCATGGCTTGGCCACCAGTAACAACGCTATGGAGACGAAGTCTGTGTGGAGTTTCATCGCGGATATAGTCGGTGACATCATTTTCGGCCATGTATGAGCCTAGAGGTACGAAGGTTGCGGCGCCATTATCTACAACCATTTGTGCAGAGTCGTCTTTTGGCAGGATCTCTATGCGATCCATGAGCTTATCGAAGCAACGCTGGTTGATATCGTCACCTTCCATAATCTCGATGACATCGGCATTTAGTGCCTTGTATCCGGCAAAGGTAGTGTTTACAGGGTCGGTATCGATACAGGTGGTAGGATATTCATATTCAGTAAAGTATTGAGCAAGTAAGCTTGCTACAAAGCTTTTTCCAACGCCGCCTTTTCCCTGAAGAACCATGTTTACAGTGGCCATTTATGTATCCTTTGTTATTAGAAAAGATCTTTATCTTCGGTTTGTTCGTTGCTTTTTTTAAAACAACCCTTTTCAACCACACCTAGTACTTTGTCTTCCTGTTCGTCTCTTGGAAGTGCAAGCGGCTGGTGTTGATGAAGCGTAGGCTGCTTTGAAATTTCGTCTCGTTGAGTAGTGGGTATAGAGCGTTTGACTCCTTTTCGTAGGAGTTGGGTAAAGCGTCCATAACCCATAGATATTTTACCTTGTTCTCGAAGCACTTCATGTGCTCCGATGATCGTATAGCCAGCAGCAAGGAGTTTATCGATTTCGGGTTTACAAGCGATGAACTCGACTCTTGCAAATCCAAGCCGCTTTCTAGACATGCACAGCCTCCATTTTTTGGCTCATGGACAGCACCGTGTATTCTTTAACGAATGAGTTCAGAATATAGGGAAGACTCTGTTCCGACATTCGGGAGAGGGTCGTTAGCCCTCCATGAGCATTGATTACTTCGTTTGTGACTGGGTCATTGATGGGTACGGGGTAGCCTTGGATGGCTTCACGTAGATTCGTGAGCTGTTTAGCTGCCTTAAGCTCAAGTTGTTGTTTTAGAGCGTCATTGAGTTCTTTAAATTGGGCTGACGGGTCAACAAAAGGTTGGTCAGTCCATCGGTGCTCACGCAGCCATCGTTCCAAATTGGGCACTATTCCGCGCTTCCAGCGACGATCCGTCGCGATATGTTCTTTAATTGACGATAAGATTACGGAGAGTTCTGGAAGAACGTTACGTTTTGAAAGATAGTTCCAGCGAGTTTGTGCAGGGACTTTTCCCTGCTTAAGAGGAAAGATTTCCCATACAGACTCAAAGTCTGATGTACCTGTTTCAGGAAGGGAGGACGCGGAGCGAGTAGGGATCTCGCCCCGTACGTCCTTGCGAGAGGTAGGAGTAGAATGGTTCCTTGGGGAATTAGGAAAAGTAGGAGAGACAGAAGACACCGCCTCCCCGAAGTTTGCTTGCTGTGCTGTGCTAGAGAAAGTTCTTGTTTCTGGCTGTGGGGGGATATGGGGGGTATTGTTTTTTCTTTGTTTTAATCTCTTGTTCTTATCATCATTATAAGAAAGAGCAGGAGTTGCGTACCCCCTACGCAAACATTGCGTACCCTCTGCGCAGGAGTTGCTTACCCCTGCGCAAGGTTTGCACTCTACTGCACTGTTTTCGTGCAAACCTTGTTCAGAGGCGGGTGCTGATGAAATTTGTTGTGAGGATACTTGATGCTGTACGGCTTCTTCGGGGCTGACGTAATAGAGTCCAGCAGAAGGGCAGGAGATAAGAATTCGGTCATCTTGGGCTAACGGAATAGATGATTGATCTTTGGGAACGATGAACCTGTAAGTTGTGCGAGGGAATTCACCAACTAAGACTTTTGAGACTTCGATGAGCTGATGTTTTTTCAATTCACCAACGTATTTAACTATACTGCGCAAGGAGCAGCCAAGCTCTCGTGCAAGGTATCGCTGGCTTGGCCAGGCGACACCTTCATCGTTGGCGCACTGTAACAGGCGGCCATATGTGAGCTTTGCGCCCATTGTGATTGAAGCAAGGCGTTGTACCCAGTTTGGGACAGGGGAGAATGCATTTTCGCACTTTTCAATAAAAAATTCTTTCATATCAGCACCTTTAAGGCGCTAGAAAAAAGGCAAAAGGGTAGTGCAGACCGCTTGACACGGTTTTTCCCTTGGGCTACTGTCCCTTTACTACTTGTTGGGGACAAACCCGACTGCTAAGGGTGAACTTGCCGGTTCACCCTTTTTCTTTTTTCAAGCGTATGTTTTCTTATACGTTCCTTTCAAAATTCTCTTCAGATCCACAGTTAGCCGGCTAGTTAAACGCTGGTACGTTTACGCTCGGATCACTTGCCCAGATTGCTTGCTGCATGAATTGTGCGTTGCAGATAGCGTCGCTTTCTTCAGCAGATTTACGCAAATAAGGCTGTGGCATGTTCTCGGGTCCGATAAGTTCGGCTTGCTTCAACTCGCGTAAGAATTTTTTGGCAGCACCTTCATGGGTTCCCATGCGCTTCGCAATTTTCTTTGTGTCCAGCATGGCTACGTAGTCTTTTGCTTTTACAAGGGTTCCGAGAGTCGCAAATGCGAGTTTTGCACCGATAGAGATGTCTCGACGTACCAGAATCCAGTCTGGTAAAAAGACGCAAACGTTGATGTTGATTGGTTCTGTAATAGTGTGTTCTTGCATAAATTCTCCTCCTAACTTTTGGATTAAAGACGTGACTATTTGCTCTGCTTAAATTCTTTAAGCAAGGTTGTTAGCTGACTTTGTATATGAGTGGGTTTAATAAAGCGGACAGGCTTTTCAGCTCTTCGGAAAAGAGCTATGTCTAGCTGAACATGAGCGCATTCTGATGTGTCTGTAAGATCAGCAACTAGAAGTGCGTCAGCCCATGAATGAAGTGTTTCAGCCTGACGGCGAACATTTTTCCATGTAAAAAGAGCCCACTCTTCATAAGAAGTTGTAGGAAAGGAAGTGTGCTGTAGAATGACTGGATGGCCGAGGAGAACAGGTGAAAAGATAAAAGCACCTGTTGCAATAACTTGGCTGGCAAGTTGTGCAGCAATTTCGAATTGCTCACGGCAAATAGATTTATCTGAATAGGTGTAGGGGCAGGTGAGATAAATATTAAGCACGCCTCTCTCCGTATCTTACTGAATAAGCTTACTTAAACTTATTTATACGGGAGCGGCCGCCTCCTAAGCGGCAGGCCACAGGTTCGATTCCTGTCAGGCGCACCATAGATTTCAAAGGGTTACAAGTTCTTCCGAACTTGTAACCCTTTTTTTTGTCAACGTATTGTCAACATGGGGGCAGATGTTGATAATTTTTGAATGGTTCTGCTAGCTGACAAAGTTTGAGTTGAGGCGTAGGTTCGTTTCGTTTTGAATTATAGATAAATAGAGTAGGTTCGAAATGAATATACCAATGAGCATACAAGCGGATGCATTGCAGGTTATGTTGCCAAAAGCTACGGCCGACTACACAGCTATTTGGATTAGTGCTGGTGCGACGGTTGTGGGTACCTTGATAGGTGTCATTTTGGGGTACGTTATTTCAGAGTGGCAGCGAAAGAAAATTGAGAAAAAGAAAGACCTAGATCAATTGGTTTACAATCTTCGATATACGCTTGGTTTTTTACGAATGCAGAACAATGCAGTCGGTCTTTGGTTAAATGCATTCAATGTTTCTGTAGAGGATGTGCTTTCTCAAAACAGTATTAAGAAAGTAGATTCGATAGTTAGATTTGAAGTTGATTATCATGCGTTAAGTCAGCTGCTTCACTTTTTCCCTAACATAACCGTCAAGGTTAGCGACTGCATAACAGGTATTAATTCATTGAATTTTTGCTTAACAAAGTTTTATGATAGCTATGATAAGACTGAACTTGAACATGCCGTAATATATGATGAAGTCATGCAGCTGTTAGACGGCGGAATAGAGATTGTTGAGGCGTTAATTCAACTTAATGCAAATATTTATGAAGAAGGACGCAAAGAAGTTATACAAAACTTGGGTCGATCCTTTAATTCGCAGTCAGCTTCTTGCTACGAGTTCATTGGATCTTTGGAAAATGATGGGTTGCTTGGAGTGGTAGAGGATGCTAATCGGCTTTGCAATGAAATAGAAAAGTTAAGTGAAAAAGCTCCTCAATAATGGGGAGCTTTTTTTCTACATATCAATAGTCCGCACCTCGCACGATTCTGAATACTACTTTACAATGAAGTGTTTTAATCTAAGCTAGATACTTCTTGAAGATCTCTTCCATCTCAGCTTCAAGGGCTTCGCCAGATACTTTGGATATAATAAATGAATATTGTTGAAGTTTAATAATTATATCTAAAGCTTCTTTTAGCTCTTTTGGTTCTTCGTAATGAGCTAAATATTCAAGGCAGTCATTAATGCGAGCTTTTTCTTGAGCGTAGCTTTTGGTCTCTTTAAATGTATCCATAACGCTATGTGCTTGATCTTGTAAGGTGGGAACTAGAAATTGAAGAGCTCGAATTGCTCCTAATAGATGAGCTTGATTATCTGATGAAGATTCTGCACTTGTCAGCATGCCGCATAACTGTCCAATACCATTGTTAAAAGTTGAAACTGATTCGAGCATGTTCTGATAACGTTCTTTTTTAAACTTAAAAAGAGATTCCCTCGCAGAGAATTCTTGCTGACTATTTATGTCGTTAAGTCTGCGCTTATAATCTAAGCGGCCTGTAAAAAAACCGAGTAAACCTGTGATGATTGCTGGACCTAAAATTTTAATTGCCTCGGACCACATTCCAATTCTTGCGAGTTCAACCTCGTTTCCCATCTAACTCCCCATAAGACACTTCAATTTTTATCTGCTTGTCATGCCATTTATTTTGATAATATTTCGCAAATTCACTTGGTGGTGAATAAATAAAAGCAGCTAGAGCGTAACCTCCTTAGCTACTTTTATTATGCTGCATCGTATGGATTTTCCATTTCGAGATAATCTTTGTATTTATCACTTTTAACAATTTTTTTTAATGCACTATGAAGCTCAGTTACGATGTTGGTTTGTTGCTTTAGTGATGTGATATCGATATCGTGAAAGGCTACAGATGTTGTAAAGATTTCAAATTGCTTTATTTCTGCAAATTTTGCACTGAGTGACTTATCAAAAAAATCGAATAAGCTTATTTTCCAATAATAGGCATATTCTCCATCAAATCGCTGACGTAAGGAGTTTCGATGAAATGTTTCGAAGTCTTTATAAGCTTTGATGTACACTCCAAGATAACCTTCGAACAGTTTGTTTAAGTCAATATCAATATCTTTTGAAAATAGACCCTTAACAAGATTTTGTGCGATCTTTATATATTGTTCAACAGTGCCTTGAGTAACAGATAGCCCAGCTCCATTGTGATACATTAAATTTCGTATTTCATGATAGCGAAGAACGACATCAATATCGTTAGACTTCATTCCGCTGGGTTTATGCTTCTTACTGAGTTCTACGAGCTTGAAAAAGCTATTAACGCTTGCTTTTAATTCCTTATAGTCAGGTGCCTTATTTGTGAAAGCAGAAGCTGGTTGCCCCAGATACTCTCTAAGAATAATTTCTACTGAATTGTCTACGCAAATTAATGCCATCTTTAAGTCAAAGTCGGTTCCATGCGCTGCATGATGCATTGCGTGTTGAAGTAATTCTTGTGGATATTGAATCAGATCATGATAGTTGGACATGCTTTTTCTCCAATAACTGTTCATCATTGCAGCTTTTTTATATTTAAGACTAGCCCGAATCAAGCTGTATTTTAACTTACCTGAATTGGCTTTCGGTCTATCACAATATCTTGACAATAGATGTCTTTACTCCTCAGTACTTGGTAGTTGAGAAGTCTTTGCTGTGGTGTCAGCGTGAGCGATATTTTGTGGAATTTTCATCAAGGAAAGAAATTTTAAAGCAAAAAAGCTCCCTAACTTGGGAGCTTTTCTTTTCTACATATCAACAGTCCGAACTTCACACGATTCGAAATACTTTTTTAGCGTGTCCGGCCTGTAGAATACGCCTCGAGGGAACTTTACGTAGCGTGGGCCTTGCTTACGGCAGCGCCATGCATTGAGAGTTGCTGCGGGAATGCCGGTTAGGTCGCTGACTTCTTGTGTCGTTAATAACATCTTGTCTGTTTCGATCACTCTGATCGGGTAGTGCTGTGCGCCGCGCGGTGCTGGTTCAATCATTTCGTTTTTCATACTAGCTCCATATGTAGCAGGCCGTAGTGCCGAGGGTTAAAGATAAGGTGAACATTCGCCAGTCGCGGGTGGCAGCTTCGTAACAAGCGCCGAGTAGGGTGATGATGCTGCAAGCTGCGCCGATGCCAGGGCAGAAGGATAACGCCGCGATAAGAAGTAACGATTTGTCCTGTGTTGTGATGGTGCTCATGGGCTTATTGTCCCT
>CALNYX010000046.1:0-1900 GCA_942490925.1 uncultured Chlamydiaceae bacterium
GTCACTTTTCACTTTTGATCATCAACCGGATGCGTTGTGAGGCTGGGGTTTTCTTTCATTTCGATTCCCACCCATCGATTGGTGATGCGGTTGCCCCTCAGCTTAAATCACACCTGATGAAAACACCTCTGTGGGTTGAAGGAAGCATGTTCCTGCACGTGCGCAAGATGCCAGTGCAGTTCAGCGGCTCCAACGACTGTGGAATCTGTGCCTGCTGTGTTGCTGCAGCTTGCATTTGGCACTTAGGCATTGTCTGGTTCTAAAAAAAAAAAAAAAAAAAAAAAAAAAAAAAAAAAAAAAAAAAAAAAAAAAAAAAAAAAATGTCTCTCGCACACCGAAGCGAGATCGGTTTGATTAGTCCGATTTTTGTGAGTGCCTGTCCAATTAGTGTAGCACTGATGGAAGAAGACAGAAAGTAGTAGCAACTTATTATCCAATTATGCTATTTTAGTATCATTAGAAATACAGGAGTTAGTGAAAACATAGAACAAAGCAAACTTATAAGCTATAAATAATATAGTCTATTGTTTGTAAAGCCTCTTGGTAGTAGTAGGGCGTCTTCATAGTGACTACTCCGTAGTTTTCGTGCAAAAAGAACCGGCTCAGAGGCTCAGACCTTCACCCAAGTGTTTTCTCCCTACGGAAGCAATTTTGAGGGAAAAGTATGTCCAGAAGGCTTGAGTCATTTGCCTGCTGCATCTATTTGGTAGATTGTTGGCTTCTTAGGTCGCTGCTTTTCTCGCTGACCTTGGAACAGTGCGTGATTGATGCGCTGTTTCCCCTACAACTATCACAAAATTAGGAGTCGGTCGACGGAGCCAAAAAAGGCAGAACTGAGACCGAGTTGCTCTCTTTGTCTTTCTGCTTTGCTGGTTGATTGTAGAGATGATGGCATCGCGAGTTTATCAACGATGATGCACTGTGTCGCTTGTCGACGTTTGGTGTAGTGGCGGAAGCCGTCGAAAATTCACAAATGTAATAACAAACATTTTTTTACCGCTTCCACCGGTGATTTTTCGACACAGTACTCTACCAATGACCCATATGGATATGTGAGAAGGTTGATTGTATGTAATAATGGCTCTGTAGGCGAGGGAAAGGGGGTAGATACCTCGATTCGAGCAGAAAGGAGGCATTCGGTATGTGCAGGGCCGTATCTCGCTCAATATTGGAGTGGTTTCTACGGTCCCAGCCAGAAAATGTCCGTCTTTATCTTCTCTACATTTTCTGGCTGGGACGGTAGAAACCACTCATCATCTCGCGACTCTATGCTCACCTTCCGACGGAAGTGATTATCATGGTGAAACGCTAACAAAAACACCTCTGTGGGTTGAAGGAAGCATGTTCCTGCACGTGCGCAAGATGCCAGTGCAGTTCAGTGGCTCCAACGACTGTGGAATCTGTGCCTGCTGTGTTGCTGCAGCTTGCATTCGGCATTTGGAGCGTGCGAAAGCTTTTGATCGAACAGATGCAATTGATGGTAAGAAATTGTTTGCTGGAGCAATGCTGGTTGGTTTCACACCCGAAATGTTTGGAAGGCGAGCTCGCAAACATGTCTCTCGCACACTGAAGCGAGATCGGTTTGACTGGTCCGATTTTGTGAGTGCCTGTCCAATTAGTGTAGCACTAATGGACGAAGACAGAAAGTAGTAGCAACTTATTATCCAATTATGCTACTTTAGTATCATTGAAAATGAGTTAGTACTTGCAAAATACGGTCGTTCACATGCAAAAGGTAGCCAAACCGATAGTCTAGCAAAAAGAAGGGTGGAAAAGATGAGGTGAAGGAGATTTCATTTATAGATACTTAGACAAGATCGGGATTAAAGACATATGCCCAGAACAAGCTATCTGTGTATATGAAGCTAGTTACTGAGTATACCGAGGACGATCGCTGGTA
>CALNYX010000047.1:0-1043 GCA_942490925.1 uncultured Chlamydiaceae bacterium
GATGCCTAGTAGATGGGCACAAGAAAACGCTACAATTGCAATTAGGGTTATCATGCCTCTCTTTTTTAACCCTAGGAGAGGAGAGCAACATGGAAATTTATGCGATCACAACCCTTGTTATCAGCGAGGAAATACTGAGGTTGTTGCAAATCAAAGATGATCAACAAGCCATCATGTCCAATGCAGAAGTGATCACTTTTTCTATCCTTGCTGCAAAATACTTTACCAGCAACTATAAGATGGCAAGATACATATGTAAAAAACTCAAATTATTTCCTCGCATTTTAAGCAATAGTCGGCTCAATCGACGCATTCATCGTATCCCGTTGGAAGTCTGGAAAGCTATTTTTCGCTTTCTAGCACTCATTTTAAGCAAACTGAAAAAAAACAAGAGTTTGCTGTAGATAGCTTTCCTATAGCCTTTTGTCAAAAAAATCGCATTGATCAACGGAAATTGTTCTTATCGCGGAAATATCTGGGCTATGCACCTTCAAAAAAACGCTATTTTTGTGGGATTAAAATTCACATGCTAGTCACCTCTGATGGCAAACCTGTTGAAATGCATTTCAGACCAGGATCTGAGAGCGATGTAAAGGTGTTTTGGGAAATGGAATTAGACATTCCACAAGATGCAACCATCTATGCAGATGGGGCTTATAATTGTTTTGAATTAGAAGATATTCTTAAAGACGAAGGAATACGGTTGCTTGCTAAAAGAGGGGTTCGTGCCAAGCAACGTTTGAGAACACAAGCTGAAGAGAAACAATTAAGCAGTCGAAGACAAATTGTTGAGACTGCTTTCAGCAGTCTCTCAAGTCTTTTGCCCAGATACATCAAGGCACGAACAGAAGCTGGGTTTTTGATAAAAGTGATGTGTTCTGTACTAGCTTATAGTGTTTCATTTATTTGCAAAACATCGCTCACTTAGAAGCCATTTGAGCACGCCATCTACTTCCTGAAGCGCTTTGGCAAGGGATCAACCCTTGCCTTCAGCGATTCAGTTGTATCTGACCCACTCAAATGGCTTCTAAGTGAGGTTTAGG
>CALNYX010000048.1:0-7011 GCA_942490925.1 uncultured Chlamydiaceae bacterium
GAGCTCACTGAGCAGATCACACATCAACCTCGTGCACCATGACAAGCACGCGGCTGTCTTGACGACCACAAGCTTTGTGGACGGCCCTTCAGTGGCACTCACTCTTTGTTGTTATCATTGTTGATGGACCTGTCCAAGTGGAATGTGTGGAAAGGCTTTTTATTGTCGAGTAAAAAATTATTTTTCACGCCCTTTTGAACAAAGAGAAAAGGCTTCACAATGACCAGCCAACAATTCACCACTCATTGGATCTGTTGCATCAAACATCTCGCGGATCTCTTTTAAAATATATTCAGAAACATTCTTGGGGAAAGAAAGTGCTCTCCTTGGCATTCTTTGCTTCTCATTATTGTGTCAGAGTGCGCCCATTTTGAGAGTCGCCGCCACGCCAACAATCAACAAGAAATAGTCAAAGACTACTTTCATGGCTATAATGCTTACAATAATCATTGTCGCATCAAATGAAAGGAACATGAGAAGCATTGGAATGAACAGAATAGCGATTCTCAAGGAGCAATTGCGTCGTGTATCACTTTTCCATGTCACTTTTCACCCGCGTGATCCACTCAAACACTATTACTACTAGCAAAAGACTACACATTCACACTCAGATGCCTTGTAGTAGTGATAGCTGCATACCGTGGTAGAGAGTTAGCTGTTTTAGGCTTGAAAAGGTTGTCTAATCACCCCCATGCAGAAACTTTCCTCGCGCACCAAAATGCACCATCATTCTTTTGAGCACTGATATGACACATGTGGACTATAGAATAAGCTAGATGTAATGGAAAACTAGCTATAATATTTGTTTTAATACTGGATAGACTTGTACAAGTATTCACTATAGACTTATAAAAGACTACTTGTCGACTTCAGTGTGCATTCTGTTGGTGAAATGTGCAGTTTAATCTCCACATGTCGAAGGTATTGAGTCACAGAATGGTGGATTGTTGTATTCACACTGATATCATGACTGAACAAGTTCATTCATATTGTATTACGACTGATTGGTCCCTTTGGAGGAGTATTTGGCTTGAACTGTTGGTTGTTGACGACAAATTGTACTCGGCGACGTGACGGCACCCATTCTCATTATAGACGCAAACCCAAGGTTATCATTACAAACAATCTGACTTACCAGTATTTTACGACAGTACATGTACCAGAATTATGTAAAGTGTCTATTCATGGCCGTAAGAGGCATTCTGGACTGGCATTGAGGGAGGTTGATTGTCGTGAGATGGCAGATTGCGTGTCTGTTTGTCGGTTTTGCGACATGTATCACGATGCAACAACACACCTTACCTCTGAATACAAACACATGTACCATGACAGATGAAACACAGTTACATGACATTTGTTACATCAAGGCGGTGTAGTCAATATCTCCATTATTGATTGATGTCTCATTGAAAGATTGAGCGCCCATGCTGGCGCCATTCCAAGCAACCAACTTCCAGGACGGATTTCATTGCTTGTTTTTGCCGCATTCTCTTGTTTACCCACTTCAAATTAGTCTTCATATATATTTACAAAGGATGGTAGACAATCATGCAAGGAGGTGAGACTCTACAGTAATGACATTCCAGTGAAGATGAGGCGCCATCATGTGTCAATTCAGCACTTACAACTATTCCAGAGGTACTGCATGCTCGCCTTTACAGCCAGTTCCTCAACCCACAGTGATACATTCTACTTCAGATGTTTATCAAAAATGGTTTTACATACCTGAGGTGTCAGAATGAAGCAAGAGCTCGAAAAGTAAGACAATTTTCAGCGTCAGTGCGTCAGCGGCACCAGAAAATTCCCGCCATGTCAATCCGTTCTAATTCACACTGTTCTCACCCCAAGACATGACATCTCTCCACCAATAAATAGTCTGTAATGCATGTAGATACAAAATGAAAGTGACTGGAGGGAAGTTATCAAACAGCGTGCCTGGAATTGGTGTTTGCAGCGTTGCCACCATGGTGACGTGTTGTGGTGTTTTTGTGCGCCGGGAGTGCCTTTTTCGCGCACTTCAAAGGAACCCTGTTATGACAAGGCAATTTTTCATTTTATTTAAGGGACCATGAAAATTTGCCTTGTCAGCAAGTACTGAAAGTCATAGTGATGACGTAATGACGTTTTTTGAGATGGCGGTGTCTACTCCTCCCCGCGCTCACCATGATTTTTTATGGTCTTGTACCTTTTTGGCCATCCCACGATGCCGCCGGTGGAAACAGGGAGTTTCTCCTATCCCAATCCTCCCCACAATGACATGTACTACTCTTTTGGGGTGGGGTAACTTGATGAAGCAAAGGGTGTTGTCATTTCTTGGTGATTGATGGTGGCACATGTTCTATGTGTGGGGTCTGCTCGCGTTCTCAGAACAAAAACAGAGACTATGAGCCCAAAATGTAATCCTCAAAAGACTCGCGAATCGTTTGACTAACTTTATTAGCTTACACGTGTAGCCAAATTTCTCGCTAGGCGAGTCCAACGAGCTTTTTTCACGAGCTCGACTGTCAAAATTGCGTCACCATGATGGCCAAACTGCCGGCGGTGATTCCTCGGCTTGCCGTGGGTCCTTTTCCATTCAACCACATGTATTCCGGATCTCCATGTCATCCTATCGATGAAGGTGTCAAGAGATGTTGCATGATACAATGGAAACAGTTTCGATTTGACTTGTTTTGAATGGCGCGAATTTCATGTGCCGCCGACGCGCTTCCACAGAAAACGATAGAAGTCTTCGCTTTTTTTGCTTGTTTCCTACAATGTAAGTATGCAGAAGGATGCACTTTTGTAGTTCATATCGAAACTTCCCACTGTGAAGTGGAGAACTTTAAAGCCGGGTATAGCATTTGTGGTGCAAAAGCATGATTGCAATTTTTGTACCTCCAAGGTGCCATTTCAAGAAATGGTCTAACACATCGCCATGTTGCTTGTTTCCTACAATGTAGGTATGTAATACTATGTAAATTTACCAGAGAAATCTGTCGGTATCACTGTAAAATCAGGAGCTCCAGTTCCGATTGTTGTATTTGTTGTGGAAAGTGTGGCCGCCGACATGTGGCATTTTTTTCACCGCGATTTACATTTTGGTCGAGTGTCTTTGCAACCCCACCTCATTGTATGATTGTCAAGTATGCTTCATACGAATATATGAAGAGTCTTTTCGCGTGGATAAACAGGAGGATACGGCGAAAGCGATTGCTTGGAATCGATTTTGAAATTGGCTGCAATGGCACCATCATGCCAACCATTTTTCAAGGGCGGCTCTACCAATACTAGAGGTGTCAGCCCAACCCTTGCATGAACCAAGTCTTTTCTATATGCTATATTGGTTTGTACAGTGATGGTGTGTCACGTGAATGCCAAGGCGACAATCTGCCACACTTTTTGACAACAAGCTCTAGCTAGCTACTGTGTGTACAGTTCAAGACAAAAGCTACAAGAGAACCATTTATAAACATAATAACGAATGAATTAACTAGATAACACATTTAATCTAAGACCCTTTTGAAGGGCCTTGTGTTGTAGAGTGTTTTCCTTCGCCATTTTCGTCTTCTGGTTGGTGCTTACCCTTTCACGACTCTCTGTACTGCTTTACCACTTGAACTACAGCATGAATTGCTTGTCGCTCTGCTCTTCGGGATGGTCCTCCGAGATAAGTGTTATACTACTCTACATGCTCTTTTGGATCAAAACGACATGCATGGGGGCGACGAGAGCTCACGTCACCCATCGCACGATCGCACGTGTCAGCGCTGCCTCGAACTTGAAATTATTGCTATTATCCTTACAATTTGTTTAGGTCATTCACGGAAAAATCATTTCCAATTCTCTGTTCTTTTCCTTTTTTTCAAAAACTCGTGCCCCCATACCAAAAACATGTGCCTTGATGGCGGCTGCTTAAACTTTTTTGCGTGGCAGATATATTGGTATACCTGTATGTAGTTTTATCATTCTCATTTGGCGTTATGTCATTGTCATCGGCAATATTCATTGTCATCGGCAATGTGTTTCTGACGTCCACACCATGGCTCCTATATATATATACATGATTCATTATTTGTACGTGAGTTTCTGGTACTGCTTCTACGCAGAGACATTTCCATCTCATTATGGGTCCAAAACACGATTCATTATCTGTATCGGGATTCATTATTCTTCAGTACAAATCCTACAGAAGCTTCTACAGAGTCGTGTGCGAGTTGACTGCTCACATCAACCTCCCCACACCATGACAAGCACGCCGCTGTTTTGACAACCGCAAGCATTGTAGACAGTTCCTCATTGGCACTCACTCTTTGTTATTATCATTGTTGATGAACCTGTCCAAGTGGAATGGGTGGAAAGGCTTTTATTGTTGAGTAAAAAATTATTTTTCACGCCCTTTTGAACAAAGAGAAGAAGGCTTCACAATGACCGGCCGACAATTCACCACCAAAGGGACCTGTTGCATTGTACATCTCGCAGATCTCTTCTACAATACATTCAGAAACATTCTTGGGGAAAGAAAGTGCTCTCCTTGGCATTCTTTGCTTCTCATTATTGTGTCAGAGCGCGCCCATTTTGAGTGTCGCCGCCACGCCAACAATCAACAAGAAAGAGTCAAAGATTACATTCATGGGTATAATACTTGTATATTTCATTGTAGTATCAAATGAAAGGGCCATTGGGGGCCTTGGTGTGGCAAGAACCACGATTCTCATGGAGCAATTGCGTCGTGTATCACTTTGGAATTTTTGTTGTCACCCACCTGATGTACTCTAGCACTAAAATGTATAGGAAGTGACTGCCCATTCACTCTCAAATGTCTTGTAGTAGTGATAGCTCTATACTGTGGTACAGAATCCTAGTTTGTAGGCTTGAAAAAGGTCGTCCAATTGCCCCCTGCAGTAACTTTCTTCGCGCACTAAAATGCATCATCATTGTTTTGAGCACAGATACGACACATGCGGACAGTAGAATAAGCTAGATGTGATGTACAATTTCACTTTAATGTATCTACATGGTTGATACAACCACTGATTTGTGGTGTGTATACATCTCAGTACTTGCCAAATGTTTAGGGTGTAGAGCGACCAATCGCCATGCCAATAATTAGGGTGTCGACACCTCCAGGTGTAGACACCTCCATGCCAATAGTTAGGGTGTAGACACCTCCATGCCAATAGTTAGGGTGTAGACATCCCCATGCCAATAGTTAGGGTGTAGAGGCCGAGTGGGTTGGGTTAGATTTGGTTTTTTGTTGATCTTTTGTGCCGATAATTAGGGCGTAGACACCATCACGCCAATAGTTAGGGCGTAGACACCTCCATGCCAATAGTTAGGGTGTAGACACCTCCATGCCAATAGTTAGGGTGTAGACACCTCCATGCCAATAGTTAGGGTGTAGACATCCCGTGCCAATAGTTAGGCAAACCTTTTTCCATCCTATTATGAGTCCAAAACACGATTCATTATCTGTATCGGGATTCATTATTCTTCAGTACAAATCCCACAGAAGCTTCTACAGAGTCGTGTGCAACTTGACTGCTCACATCAACCTCCCACACACCATGACAAGCACGCCGCTGTTTTGACAACCGCACGCATTGTAGACAGTTCCTCATTGGCACTCACTCTTTGTTATTATCATTGTTGATGAACCTGTCCTAGTGGAATGGGTGGAAAGGCTTTTTTTGTTGAGCTAAAAATTATTTTTCACGCCCTTTTGAACAAAGAGAAGAAGGCTTCACAATGACCGGCCGACAATTCACCACCAAAGGGACCTGTTGCATTGTACATCTCGTGGATCTCTTCTACAATACATTCAGAAACATTCTTGGGGAAAGAAAGTGCTCTCCTTGGCATTCTTTGCTTCTCATTATTGTGTCAGAGCGCGCCCATTTTGAGTGTCCCCGCCACGCCAACAATCAACAAGAAAGAGTCAACGATTGAATTCATGGGTATAATACTTGTATATTTCATTGTAGTATCAAATGAAAGGGCCATTGGGGGTCTTGTGTGGCAAGAACCGCGATTCTCATGGGAGCAATGCCGTCTTGTATCACTTTTGTTATACCACATGCATGTCACCCCGTGATGGAGTCTAGTACTAATACTATAGGAAGAGACTGCACTATTCACTCTCAAATGTCTTGTAGTAGCAATAACTGTATACTGTTGTATAGAATCCTAGTTTGTAAGCTTGAAAGGTTGTCCCATCGTTGTCCTGCAGCAACTTTCGCACGCACACACGGAAGATCTTTGACACGTGTCCACGTAGTGTTGAATGTCATTGGTGTACTGTGGAGTCATTCGTCAGCTCCTTGTGTGCAGAGCATAAGGCTCGAGCAGTTTCTTGGTGTTGCTTTTGATTGCTTTGCCTTGTTATTGTCCTTTGGTAGTGTTGTTTTATTGCATTTATTTTCGGTTTGGAGCATTTTGCCATGGCACCACCATTCAATCCGTACGCGAAAAGGCCGCGGCAGCAAAAGGAAAAGCAAAAACTCCCACCAACACAACAAAATGAAGGGAATCCGCCAATGCGTCCACCCCCTGCAGTGAATCAGTGGAAAAGGGCCCCCATTCCTCCCGTGTTTGCGTCCAATACGGGAGCAGCAACAACTGCTGCTCGACGCAATACCGAAATCCATTTATCATCCGACAGCAGCAGCAGTGATGATGATGATTCCGATTTTGAACAACAACAAAGCAATAAAAGGGTGAAGACGACAAATACTCCCTTCCAAGTCGACACAACCGATGCTAATTTTGATGTTCCAACCAGGGATGTTTTCATTTTTCGTGTGTTCCCCTATGCAATTTATTGTCGTCCTTGCGACAAAGTTGTTAGCGGCAGTTACAACGTGATGCAACTGCACTTGAGCAAGCACCATCCTGTTGAGAAGGAGGATTTCGTTCTTCAACACAAGACGTTAGTGAATGGAGTGAATCACTTGCAGTCTGTACAAGATGAATTGTGTTGTATTCCCTTCCTTCCCCAAGGAGAATACGTTGAGCAATGGAAATGTCTTGTTT
>CALNYX010000049.1:0-1381 GCA_942490925.1 uncultured Chlamydiaceae bacterium
GGTGTTATTTTTGCGCTAAAAAAGCTCGAAAATAGTCATCGTAAAAGTCATCACGATGTCTTGACAATGACGGACCGAACGGCAGACGTCCGTTTCACTACAAACGCTTATAACCTGTAACATACTCTCTTTACTCCCACCATGGCGCACTGTGGCGTTGGTTTGTGTTGAAAGGTTGATTTGAGCTTGTATTTCGTTCTGCAATCTGGGGTGTTTTCGCGGTTGATTTTATTGATAGGCATCAAATAGGCCTCATTTTTTGAAAGGTGGATATATCAGCGAGTTTTTGAGCAATCATACCACAAAAATTTACTGGAGACGCACAACTCCACCCTTGATCATACTGCATCGATAGGAAAACAAACGCTTGTGGTTGTTCGTTTTTGAAATATCACCAAAGAGAAGGGATAAATCAAGGGTTTTTCGTTGAAAATCGTGGCACTTTGGTTGAGCTGAATATCGACAAGAAAGTGGTTAACATGTCGAGAGACTGCCTTGGTCGACCCTCCGGATAGTCTGCTAGGAATCTAGAACCAAAGATTGTACCAGTATACTTGAGAAGAATACTAAAAGGAGCTCATAGGGTTGATTGAGAGTGAGTGGGGAAACCACGCCAGAAGAGCGATCTCGTGAAATATTCATCAATACTTGAGGCCAGCCGACGATATCAATCGCTTACGATTGCTCATTTTGAGGTACAAGGTACCGATACAATGCTTAAAGAGGAATCATGATGTGCGCACAAAAGATGTTTATAGCTTTGTGAGTCTCGGCGACAGGCTTTGGCCATGTGAATTATCTCGGCGTCGAGAACGGATATGACTATGGCAAAACGAGAGTGACCCCACTACTACTGGTTCGCATTAAACATTATCGAGACATATAAAATAGTAGGAAGCAGGATTATGACTTGTATGGCAATATACACTACGTATTGATGAAGGAAAGGTCGGATAGTTGTGGCGAAACACTCCAACGCAGTTTGTGGGTACGAACGAGACTGAAAATGACTAGTAGACGCTATATCTTTTAGCTAAAGTAATTCTACTTGTGTATATGGAACTATCACATCTACTTTGTATATCAAGTGCCAGCTTTATCTAGGTATTATTAGTGTTTCCGTAAATGATGCCTATTTGATGCCTATCAAGAGTACGACTTTTCAAAACGAAAATCAAGTCAATATCGACATTTCTTTTTTTGCTCTTGTCAATGAAAATATGGGGGAGATGACTGGTGAAACGACAAAGGCAACAGATGCTATGTTTGAGCCTACCAGTGGCGATCCGTGCGATTTCAACAAAAATAGAACCGGTCATTTTGAAATGACTGTGACTTTCACGCGGCAAAGCACGGAGCAACAAAAATAACACCGAAACTT
>CALNYX010000050.1:0-5422 GCA_942490925.1 uncultured Chlamydiaceae bacterium
ATTGATAAACTTAGTCCAACCGCTAATGCGTCAATACTTGTAGCAGTAGATAGAACAACTAAAGTCATTCCCTTTGTCGGGTCACTCTGTGATTCTTCGTCTTTATCAAAAGCCTCACGAATCATTTTAAATCCAATATATCCTAATAAGACAAAAGCAATCCAATGATCATATTCCTCAATGTAGCGGTGTTTTTCAAGGAAGTTGTCACTGTCGAACCCACTTTTCTAAGCAGCTTTCAACAGGCTCTCTTGGGATAATGTTTCAGGATTTAATGACACCGCTCCAACGGGATTACAGTTTCGGATATTTTTCCCCCAGCGCTCTGGGTTTTTAGCTTTAGCATCCTGTAATATCTGTCTTCTATTTTGCAAGATCACGGCGTCCTTGCCTGCATGACGATCAGCAGGAGTAACAAACCTAATCTTGCTATGTTTATGTTTAAAATTGTACCAGTTAACGAAACTCTGTACCCAATTTCTGGCCTCGTTCAGATTACTAAAGCCAGACGAAGGCCACAGCGGGCAGTATTTTAGAGTGCGAAACAGGGATTCTGAAAACGGGTTGTCGTTGCTAACGCGTGGGCGATTAAATGAAGATGTAATTCCAAGTTCTTCAAGCTTGGCTTTCATCGTCAGCGATTTCATTGGAGCACCATTGTCAGAATGTAGCACCAGTGGCTCCTGAAAGCACTTTTCCTGCAACACGCAGCGCTGAATCAGTGCTGACGCTAGCTCTCCGTGCATTCCCGTTCATGAACTTCGTATCCAACAATTTTTCTGCTAAAAATGTCTTCAAACATATATAGATAGTAAAACTGTCCCTTCACTCGTGAAGGGAGGTATGTCACATCCCATGACCAGACCTGATTGGATCCAGTAGCAGTGTATCCTCTGGGCTTACAATGCGTTTTCTTATTCTGAGTGCGCCCACGATGAAATAGTTGATTATATGCTTTTAGAACGCGGTAAAACGTTGATTCAGATGCAATGTATCTACCTTCATCTAGTAGTGTTGGAACAATCTGTGATGGAGGTAAACTTGAAAATTCCGGCTGATTGCAGACTTCTAAAATTTGCAGACGTTCTTCGTCGCTCAGCTTATTTGCTGGCTTAGGACGAAAGGCGGTAGGCCGCATGTCCTCGTGAACTTTTCCAGCATAGAACCAACGGCGATAAGTGCGTAGGCATATGCGTGCTTCTGAGCATGTTTTTTCAAGTCTGGCCCCAGCTTCCTGTGCCGTTTGTATTAAGCTGATTAGATTCCGGCGTTCCGAAGCAGAAGTTAGTCTTCCTCTTCGTTGTTGCTCCAGAACGCGTTCAACTTTTTTCGTAGCACAAGAAGGGCTGCGGTTTCAGCCAGAGCTTTTTCTTTTATCCGTAATTCACGTTTCAAGGCCTTAATTTCTGCCTTATCAGCCTTTGCCTGCTGCTTTGCTTGTTTTTTATGCTCACGACTGCTCACAAAGCCTGTAAGTGCCTCGTCTTTCCAGCATTTTACCTGTTCTGGAAATAATCCTTTTTGACGACAATATTCACTCAGCTCAGATTCAGAGAGAGGCATCGTTTCTACAACAACTGCAAGTTTTGTCTCAGCAGACCAGTCATCAGAGCTACTTTTTCCTGGCATCGGAAGTCCTTCAGATCGAGCTTTGCTGCGCCAGTTGTATATTGTTTGAGCCGAAATCACTTCTTCACGAGCTACTTCAGCCACAGTTCTATTATGAGGCGGTAACAACTTCTTCAGAACAGCTTCTTTTCGTTTCACAGAATAACGCGACATAGCGACTCAACCTTCCGCCCACCATTCTTTCTTCTTCTATTTTTTCAACAGTGACAACTACCCTGACACAGGGGGAATACCTGTGGATCACCATCTAATTCTGCCTAATACCGAAAAATGCTCATCCAGTACTGCAGTACGTTCCTCTGGTGCTGTTTCCATAGAAAAAAGTCTTACTGTAAATCTCCCGTAAAATAAGCCCAGCCAAGAATAGAGATTTTCGTTAACCTGCATCTAATCAAGGAGATAGGAACGATGCGGAAATCTCGATTTACTGAAAGCCAGATTATACGGATTCTCAAAGAAGTTGAAGGCGGCAGAAAGGTAGCTGAAGTTTGTCGCGAACACTCTGTAAGCCAAGCCACTTACTACAAGTGGAAATCAAAATACGGCGGAATGGAAGCTTCTGATATTCGCCGGCTGCGCGATCTTGAGGCCGAAAATACTCGTCTCAAGCGGATGTTTGCTGACTTGAGCCTTGAAAACGAGGCGCTTAAGGATGTCATTGCAAAAAAGCTTTAGAGCCAGCTGAAAAACGCGAACTAGTCACGTTTATGCATCAGGTTCACGGTATAAGTATCCGGCGCTCCTGCATTGCACTGAAGCAAAGTCGCTCTGTCTATACCTATAAGGCGACGCCAAGAGATGATTCTGCAGTCATTGAGATCTTACTCCAGCTGGCTGAACGGTACCCAACGCATGGCTTTCCAAAATTATTTCAGCATGTCCGTCGAATGGGAAAGCCTTGGAATCACAAGCGCGTTTATCGCGTGTATTGTATGCTGAAACTGAATCTGCGCCGGAAAAGTAAAAAACGACTCCCTTCCCGCAATCCAGAGCGTCTTGCGGTGCCACCTGAAGCTAATTGCTGCTGGTCAGTGGATTTTATGCATGATGCATTGATGAGTGGACAGAGGTTTCGGACTTTTAACGTTATCGATGACTTTAGCCGAGAATGTTTGGCTATTGAAGTCGATACCAATATGCCTACGGCTAGGGTTTTGCGAGTGCTGGATCGCATCGTTGCGTGGCGAGGACTTCCCGAAAAGATTCGGATGGATAATGGGCCAGAACTCGTCTCTATCGCAATGATTGATTGGGCTGAACGAAACGGGGTGCGCCTTGAGCACATTCAACCAGGAAGGCCTACTCAGAATTCGTACATCGCCCCCTGTGTCAGGGTAGTTGTCACTGTTGAAAAAATAGAAGAAGAAAGAATGGTGGGCGGAAGGTTGAGTCGCTATGTCGCGTTATTCTGTGAAACGAAAAGAAGCTGTTCTGAAGAAGTTGTTACCGCCTCATAATAGAACTGTGGCTGAAGTAGCTCGTGAAGAAGTGATTTCGGCTCAAACAATATACAACTGGCGCAGCAAAGCTCGATCTGAAGGACTTCCGATGCCAGGAAAAAGTAGCTCTGATGACTGGTCTGCTGAGACAAAACTTGCAGTTGTTGTAGAAACGATGCCTCTCTCTGAATCTGAGCTGAGTGAATATTGTCGTCAAAAAGGATTATTTCCAGAACAGGTAAAATGCTGGAAAGACGAGGCACTTACAGGCTTTGTGAGCAGTCGTGAGCATAAAAAACAAGCAAAGCAGCAGGCAAAGGCTGATAAGGCAGAAATTAAGGCCTTGAAACGTGAATTACGGATAAAAGAAAAAGCTCTGGCTGAAACCGCAGCCCTTCTTGTGCTACGAAAAAAGTTGAACGCGTTCTGGAGCAACAACGAAGAGGAAGACTAACTTCTGCTTCGGAACGCCGGAATCTAATCAGCTTAATACAAACGGCACAGGAAGCTGGGGCCAGACTTGAAAAAGCATGCTCAGAAGCACGCATATGCCTACGCACTTATCGCCGTTGGTTCTATGCTGGAAAAGTTCACGAGGACATGCGGCCTACCGCCTTTCGTCCTAAGCCAGCAAATAAGCTGAGCGACGAAGAACGTCTGCAAATTTTAGAAGTCTGCAATCAGCCGGAATTTTCAAGTTTACCTCCATCACAGATTGTTCCAACACTACTAGATGAAGTTAGATACATTGCATCTGAATCAACGTTTTACCGCGTTCTAAAAGCATATAATCAACTATTTCATCGTGGGCGCACTCAGAATAAGAAAACGCATTGTAAGCCCAGAGGATACACTGCTACTGGATCCAATCAGGTCTGGTCATGGGATGTGACATACCTCCCTTCACGAGTGAAGGGACAGTTTTACTATCTATATATGTTTGAAGACATTTTTAGCAGAAAAATTGTTGGATACGAAGTTCATGAACGGGAATGCGGAGAGCTAGCGTCAGCACTGATTCAGCGCTGCGTGTTGCAGGAAAAGTGCTTTCAGGAGCCACTGGTGCTACATTCTGACAATGGTGCTCCAATGAAATCGCTGACGATGAAAGCCAAGCTTGAAGAACTTGGAATTACATCTTCATTTAATCGCCCACGCGTTAGCAACGACAACCCGTTTTCAGAATCTCTGTTTCGCACTCTAAAATACTGCCCGCTGTGGCCTTCGTCTGGCTTTAGTAATCTGAACGAGGCCAGAAATTGGGTACAGAGTTTCGTTAACTGGTACAATTTTAAACATAAACATAGCAAGATTAGGTTTGTTACTCCTGCTGATCGTCATGCAGGCAAGGACGCCGTGATCTTGCAAAATAGAAGACAGATATTACAGGATGCTAAAGCTAAAAACCCAGAGCGCTGGGGGAAAAATATCCGAAACTGTAATCCCGTTGGAGCGGTGTCATTAAATCCTGAAACATTATCCCAAGAGAGCCTGTTGAAAGCTGCTTAGAAAAGTGGGTTCGACAGTGACAACTTCCTTGAAAAACACCGATCGAACGATTTAACCGAACGTACCGCACTGAAGTTTTGGATTTTTACCTGTTCTCGACTTTGACAGAAGTCAAAGCCCATACAGAACGGTGGTTGAAGGAATACAACGAAGAGCGGCCTCATGAGTCTCTCGGCAATCTGACTCCTGCCGAGTACCTTGAAGCCCATTCTCCCTGCGAAATTTCTACTTTTGGATGGAACTAACTATGGGAGATTTACATTACCATTAGCCATGCTACGTCATACTCACCCATAGCTATTTCCTTAACTTGTGAAGCTGGTCGCACATCCCAATATAGGTCGTGCTCGACTTCAACATAGGACACCTGAATGTCCAAGAGTTCAGATAGGGGAAAATAGCCCCATTCAGCATTTTGAGTGTCTCCTAAGAGGATTACGTATCCGAAGAAGGTATCGTCACCATCATATTCGGCAACAAACCAGTCACAATCGCCTAAAAAGAAGTGTAAATGGATGATCTTGTCCTGAAGTGGAATATTATCGGTTTCATAAAGGCAGGGGGATTACCGAGTCTTTTCCGATATTCTTTACTCATGATAATTCAATAGTTATCCCCCAACTTGCGGCTAGAGCCACAAGTTGGGGGATTTTTTCTTTCTCAAACGGGATGAATTCGCATGGAATGTATACGATTAAAACTTGTTGTGTGCGAAACGTGTTATTCATTGGATATAATTTTCCAAATAAAGAATGAAATAATCAAGTAAGTTTTGTCATGGACTCCTAAAAAAATAGAGGCTAGCTGATGAATCTATACTGTATATAAAGAAGAGCGATTCAGAT
>CALNYX010000051.1:0-5617 GCA_942490925.1 uncultured Chlamydiaceae bacterium
CATCCTGTGCAGATGAGCGACATGAGGTGAGATAACAGTGCCACAAAAGACCAAGAGCGTGCAAATCAAACAACACATTCATACAGTACTCAACTAAAATGGTACCAATGAGCAGAATTCATTCAGCACAACATACTTTTATACTTACCATTGACATCCGACTTGGTCCCCAGACTGAAGTGCCTCAGCAATGTCTCCGACCAGGTTGATTGGTGTGTTTAGACGTCAAGATGGCTCTGTCGACAGAACAGGGGATCCACTCCATATACCAGCTGTGCTAGTATTCCAGAGCAATTCCATTAGCTCACATCAACTCACATACTATAGGAAGCCTTTGAAACATTAGCAGTGTACATCCTGGACAGTTGAGCACACATTACATGAGATAACAGTACCACAAAAGGCTATCATGGCTGCAAATCCACCTCCTCTTGCGTAGCTTCCCAACACAGCCATTGGTACTATCCAACAACTTTTCTTGTACCCACAACTCAAACCTGTCTTGATCAACTGTTCCAATGGTGGGATCCATTTCTTCTTCTTCACAAGAATGTCCCCTTTGAACAATATCACAAGTCTCCTTGATAAACCCATTGACGTCTCATGCCGCAAGCAAAGAATATCGAGCGCCCCTGTTCCCTTCGAAAAAAGAGTTTCGTCCTCACTCCAGTGCCGACTTTCAACATGTCTTCTCCCATGTTGATAAGAATATACAATACAACCACTTGCTGAAGGTGATACCTATCATACTGATAGATATGTTTGTCGACTCTCATGGTCCCTAGTGCTGTCATTGGTTCACTAGACCGAAGGGAGCAAGCTTTTTTGTTGGCTCACAAATCATGAAACAAGTGAAAACAGGAACTTGTACTAATACTTTTAATTATCCTGAAAGGGTGATTGTCATGTTCTGACCCTTGGTGGTGGCCATTCAAAGTGATTTCGGTCCTCAGCGGCCGTGAGAGTGTCATGGCGGTCGTGGATTTTGTGAGAAAAAATTTTCGGTCCTCAGCGGCCGTGAGAGTGTCATGGCGGTCGTGGATTTTGTGAAAAAAAATGACACTTGCGCGCACAAACACGCAGTGCGAGCTAAAAACCGGGCGCTTGATTTTGGCCGAAATAGAGCTCGTACTATAAAAGTAAGAGATTTGTGCATTTCTAGCAGTAGCTTGGTTAAATGTGATGGTATACCAGACAAACCACTTGATTCAGTTGGCCAACTGGCTGTGGTAGACAATGACACCAAGTTGCAAGTGAAACATGCATCAACACCCTAGAGGGGAGCTGATCATCCTGAAAAAGTATTACCAGATTGGTTTACCACCGTCTGGCCATTCTTTGCAATGATCTGTGATCTTTTTAGTGTTCTTACACCATTCTGCCTTGTGCTATGCTGCTATGCTCTTGATAAGCACATGAAAAAGCACCACAAAAAGCACCCTCACCCCAAATGCAGATAGAGTAACTGCCTACATAGTTTGCATACTATAATAGTAAGAGATTTGTGCATTTCTAGCAGTAGCTTGGTTAAATGTGATGGTATACCAGACAAACCACTTGATTCAGTTGGCCAACTGGCTGTGGTAGACAATGACACCAAGTTGCTACATAGTTTGCATACTATAATAGTAAGAGATTTGTGCATTTCTAGCAGTAGCTTGGTTAAATGTGATGGTATACCAGACAAACCACTTGATTCAGTTGGCCAACTGGCTGTGGTAGACAATGACACCAAGTTGCAAGTGAAACATGCATCAACACCCTAGAGGGGAGCTGATCATCCTGAAAAAGTATTACCAGATTGGTTTACCACCGTCTGGCCATTCTTTGCAATGATCTGTGATCTTTTTAGTGTTCTTACACCATTCTGCCTCGTGCTAGTATGCTGCTATGCTCTTGAAAGTTTGGAATAAGCACATGAAAAAGCACCACAAAAAGCACACACAACCCAAATTCAGATAGAGTAACTGCCTACATAGTTTGCATACTATAATAGTAAGAGATTTGTGCATTTCTAGCAGTAGCTTGGTTAAATGTGATGGTATACCAGACAAACCACTTGATTCAGTTGGCCAACTGGCTGTGGTAGACAATGACACCAAGTTGCTACATAGTTTGCATACTATAATAGTAAGAGATTTGTGCATTTCTAGCAGTAGCTTGGTTAAATGTGATGGTATACCAGACAAACCACTTGATTCAGTTGGCCAACTGGCTGTGGTAGACAATGACACCAAGTTGCAAGTGAAACATGCATCAACACCCTAGAGGGGAGCTGATCATCCTGAAAAAGTATTACCAGATTGGTTTACCACCGTCTGGCCATTCTTTGCAATGATCTGTGATCTTTTTAGTGTTCTTACACCATTCTGCCTCGTGCTAGTATGCTGCTATGCTCTTGATAAGCACATGAAAAAGCACCACAAAAAGCACCCTCACCCCAAATGCAGATAGAGTAACTGCCTACATAGTTTGCATACTATAATAGTAAGAGATTTGTGCATTTCTAGCAGTAGCTTGGTTAAATGTGATGGTATACCAGACAAACCACTTGATTCAGTTGGCCAACTGGCTGTGGTAGACAATGACACCAAGTTGCAAGTGAAACATGCATCAACACCCTAGAGGGGAGCTGATCATCCTGAAAAAGTATTACCAGATTGGTTTACCACCGTCTGGCCGTTCTTTGCTCTTTTTAGTGTTCTTACAACATTCTGCCTCGTGCTATGCTCTTGGAAGCATGGAATAAGCACATGAAAAAACACCTCAAAAAGCACCCTCACCCAAAACACATTGTCCAAGCATTCCTCACAGCCTACAAAAGGGATTTACAAATGAGATGAACTTTTCACCAGTTGTCATGATTGTCCCCATATTAACACAAAAGTGACCTCTAGAATCATTAAGATAGCTAGAGTAACTACATAGTTTGCATACAAGGTAATTTTCGGCCAAAATCAAGCGCCGGTTATAGGACTCATAACCCATTTTCAAACACAAAAGCACGTGCGATTGACTCGTTTGACTCAAGACCGTCGTCGGTTTGAATTGACGATGGCGGCGCCTCTCAGCTCCTGCAATGTCCTTCCCCCCAAAGGAAATGCCACAGATCGGTCCTTCATGGTCTAAGGAATCTAGCAATACCAAAAGTTGTTGTCTGATATTGTGTTTGAGCGCCAAGAAAAGACATTGAAAAATCGACGACCGGCGCCTCACACACAACGCCGTGTAAAATTTGAAAAATTACCGAGCAAGCTTTTTTGTTGGCTCACAAATCATGAAACAAGTGAAAACAGTAACTTGTACTAATACTTTTAATTATCCTGAAAGGGTGATTGTCATGTTCTGACCCTTGGTGGTGGCCATTCGAAGTGATTTCGGTCCTCAGCGGCCGTGAGAGTGTCATGGCGGTCGTCGATTTTGTGAGAAAAAATGACACTCGCGCGCACAAACACGCGGTGCGAGCTAAAAACCGGCGCTTGATTTTGGCCGAAATGGAGCTCGTACTATAAAAGTAAGAGCTTTGTGCATTTCTAGCAGTACCAGCTTGGTTAAATGTGATGGTATACCAGACAAACCACTTGATTCAGTTGGCCAACGTCTGTAAATTGAAAGGTTCATTATCAATGGACGTACTTTACAATGAATGAAATAATACAATGTTGCATTACTGTAATGGAATATTTGATTAAAAAGTGCTCAAAAATCCGTTGCTGCAAAATGACCCAAAGCAAGTTTTCGTCAATGCTGTAATCCATTGGGCATCAATGCAAATGTCCATTACACACCAATTTGTCCTTGAAATGACCTTTCATTCTTCTCCAATCACATAAGCCCTTCTGTTCTGCACTCTGTCATCATTACAAAATGACTTCTTTCCTTTCTTCAAAGACTCACAACCATCCAAATGAACCAACAAAGTGCCACCATGACGTCGTGTTGCTCTAATCACGATGGCGTTGCTCTTTCTATCTCCTTCTCCCCGGCATGCAACGCCACATGCCATACTGATTCTTGTTAGCAGAAGCATGCCTGTCGAATGCTGTCCTCTGTTTCAGAATCCTCCATGGGATGCTCTTTTTGTTCACAGCTTCCAACATGTTTGGTGATCTCTGCATGAGAGGAATGGCAGCGCTGGTGTCTCTCTCTAGTGCATCACTTCTTGTTTATTTGTATGTGTTTCATTTTGAACATCCGCCAAGGTACAAGTGCAATGCTTCACTGCCTGTTGCAAGTCGACAAGACTTGTTTTGTTGAAGATAGCCTTCAATTCATTCCGCCGAGACGACCACCCACTCCATATATAAACATGCAGAAGCATAAGACCTTTTCCCAACACAATTTAAAGTATGAATACAATTAAGTACCGAAGGATTTTGTTTGAAACAACAACCCGCCGTCGTAATGATGGAATACCTCCAATCATCAATGAGGCGCGTCGTTTTGACGCCTCCGTCTTGTAACACCATCTTACTCTCGCTTGAGCTAAAGTGATCCCCTCACCATTGGATTTGACCTTTTACTATGTAACTGCAAGTATGTAAGTGATCAGCAGTGTGAAAAATGACAATCTGCCATCGTTGGGACGGAATTCAAGTCTCTGAATTGCGTGACGACCTCCAATTTGGTGAACGTGAACACGAATTCCACCTTCTTATGAAGAAGAAGCAACAGAGCCACCCTCTGTCTCTCTTCATATACTATAGTGGGATCTGTTTACAAAAGTATTAAGCTACAGACAACAATCCGCGGTCGCTAGGACGTAATACAAGTCTCTTTTGCACGCCCAGCCGCTACTACAAACGACCAAGTGCATTCTTTGCTTCCATAGTCCTACGATCTTCTCAGGGACCTTCTCGCAAGCTTTAAATGGTATGCGAGATACTGTATTCCAATGGATTAATGCACAGACAACACTCTGTCTTCTCAACAATAGAATCAAGGTCGACTTTACTTTTTGTTGTGCTTAACACCATCATGTTCCGTACGTGAGCCTGCTGCGAAAGTGACGCTTAGACGATGCTTCCCTCGAATGCGATTGAGTGTTTACTAGTAGGTACATAAAATAGTTACTAGTTGATACTGTATAATTATATTAGGCGTTCTGATATGCTGTCGTGATCGAGAATACCTTTTCCTCTTCATAAAATGTGCTGAACCAAGAGGATCTACTCTTTATTCAATATGTCAGCCGCGCTGGTATCCCAGAGCAAATCCATTAGCTCACATCAACTCATATACAATAGAAAGCCTTTGAAACATTAGCAGTGTGCATCCTGTACAGTTGAGCAACATGAGGTGAGATGACAGTACCACAAAACGCCAACAGCACACAAATCAACCAACGCATTCATACAGTACTCAACTAAAATGGTACCAATGAGCAGAATTCATTCAGCACAACATACTTTTATACTTACCATTGACATCCGACTTGACTTTCAGAGTGAAAGGCCCCAGTAATGTCTCCGTCCAGGTTGATTGGTGTGTTTAGACGTCAGGGATGGCACTGTCGACAGAACCAGGGGATCCACTCCATATATCAGCCATGCTAGTATCTCAGACCAAATCCACACGGGTACATAGACTCATATACTGTAGAAAGCCTTTGAAACAT
>CALNYX010000052.1:0-2500 GCA_942490925.1 uncultured Chlamydiaceae bacterium
TCGACGAACATTTCCTGCTTGAACGCCTTACAAAGTTGAAAGATCCTCTCGTCAAGCTCAATGACCATATCGACTGGAAGATCTTTGCTCCGATTCTTGATGTTGTCTTCAATAAACCCAAGAACAGCAACAATGTTGGCAGGCCACCGTTTGATCGGCTGATGATGTTCAAGCTCATGATTCTCCAGAGCCTGTACAATCTGTCGGATGACCAGATGGAGTACCAGATTACAGACCGATTGAGCTTCAAACGTTTCTTGAGCCTGAAATCAAGCGACCGGGTTCCGGACAGCAAGACAATCTGGAAGTTCCGTGAAACGCTTATTCAGGAAGAGGTGATCGAAGCCCTGTTTTATCGATTCAATCAGGCTCTTGATGATCAGTCCATCTTTGCAAACACCGGCCAGATCGTTGATGCCAGCTTCGTTGAAGTGCCTAAACAGCGCAATACCCGTGATGAAAACAAAGAGGTCAAAGCAGGAAAAACCCCTGACACCTGGAAGACGAAGCCGAACAAGCTGCGTCAGAAAGACCGTGATGCCCGTTGGACCAAGAAGAACAAAATGAGTTTTTACGGCTATAAAAACCACATCAAGGTCGACAAGGGGACGAAACTCATCAGTTCCTACATGGTAACCGACGCATCAGTCCACGACTCGCAGGAGCTTGAAACCCTTATCGACAAAGACGACGCCGGCCAGAAGCTTTACGCTGATTCTGCCTATACCGGACAGGAGGAGAGCATCGAAGCGTGCGGCATGGCGAACGAAGTCCAAGAGAAAGGTTCCCGGTACCATGCACTCACCGAAACACAAAAGGCCTCGAATCGTGAGAAAGCCAGTCACCGTGCCAGAGTCGAACACATCTTCGGCTACCTGACCAATTCGATGAAAGCCATGTACATCAGAACCATCGGCTATGCAAGGGCAACAGCCAAGATCGGCCTGACCAATCTGACGTACAACCTGATGAGATGCGCGCAGCTGAACAAGAAAGTCTATAACGTTTTCTTGGGATAACTACGCCCAATAGGTGCTTGCAGAGGGCTTTTCAGCCCGAAATGTGTCAAAGAACAACGTTTATCAGGATCACAAATGATCCTTACCGGGTTACCCGGCGAAAAAGATATATCAAAACTCAATTTTTAGAGCTGCCCTTAAGATTGTTGTATTTGCTATTTTAGGATTTCTCAACCAAGATTTTCCATTGGAAGCTTTATTGGCTGATATTGCTCTTCATTTCAGTCCAGTAATTGGAGCATTTATTCTTCGGATATACTTCTTAATACAGGATTCTAAAGAGGAAAATTTACCTGATTGGTTAAGATTATACAAAAGATATTTTGATGGGATTATTTTTTTAATTGGAATTACCAAAAAAGGGAGTGATGGCAAATACAAAATCGCTAATATCCGTCCCTACTGTCCAAACTGTGAGTGCCAGCTAATTATTGAAAAATGCCCAAACTGTAAGAACAATTATTATGGACATATATTACCTTCGTATGAAGTTGAACCTTTAATCATTCATAGGATTGAACAAAAAAACATAACAAATGGATGCAGCCGATTTTACCCGCCAAAAACCGCGGGCAAAACGGCTGATCCTGGTGTTAGCTTATGAAAAAACAAAATGCAATCTCTTCCGCTGATAAATGATTTTGCTAAACGATCATTTCGTGACGTGGCTGATCAAGACTACATTGCAGCGAGAATGAGCTATAGAGCACAGCTCAGAGAGCCATTCTTATGGTCAAGCCTTCAAGCTTTTGAAAAGTATTTCAAGGCAATATTGTTATTCAATAGAAAAAGCGCGAAAGGCGTAGGTCACAATATCAGCGAGGCCTTAAAACGCGTAGAAAGCATACATGATCTTTCTTTTTCAATACCAGATGATGTACGAGAGTTTATTTTTTATATAAACAATTATGGCACCAATAGGTATTTAGAATATTCAACGCACCTACGCGATCAAGCCTTGTTAGCGTTGGATCGTTCGGTCTGGTACGTCAGACGGTATTGTTTCTACATGCGCGGAGAGTTAACAAATTCAAAAGCAGGTCTTACAGAGTTTCAAGCGTCTAATCTGAAAAAACTAAAATATATGAGGATGAAGTAAGGCGGTATAAATACAAGATTAGTAGTGGTCTTCTTGAAGACATCATCAATAAAAACAAACCTGCCGCTGAATATCTTATTTGGCATAACTTCTACTATGGCAGGCGCAGAAAGAAGATAATCAAGAATCATGTCAACCACATGTCATATGTAAACCCGACCCTTACGTTACATCCAGAAATTTTCGAAGAGCTAGACGGTCTTGTTAATTTCTCAAAAGAAACACGTGAATACTTTAAAAACAAAGCTAACAAGTAGCTCCACCGGAAAAAATACTCGCTGCGCTCGCATTTTTCCGGTGAGCTTAGACGTCATGCTAAAAGCATAGCCATGCACAAATTCAGTGAGTTGGTTGAGCACAGCACCGCGTTTTGCTCCAATGC
>CALNYX010000053.1:0-1630 GCA_942490925.1 uncultured Chlamydiaceae bacterium
TATTATACATTGCAAATGACCGTTTCCACGTCTTGACATTTTTCATCACCGCCCCTGAGCGAAACTTTTTCTGACGAGCCAAGAAAAAAGCCACTTTTTCGAGCATCACCATGACGGCAATCTCTTCCCATTGCGGCGCCGAGAGAGAAGTTTCAACAATCACACAGGCTCCAGGATACCCATATCCATACGATAGAAGCGTCACATGGCTGAAAATACCCAAATTATGATTATTATATCTATCCGATGACACGTCATCCGAGACGTCTCCAAAAAGCGATTACGTCAATGTTGTGGCCCCAAACCAGCTCAATGCGGCTGCTGTTGGCTTTGAAACCAACTGCAGTAGTGAGTCATACATAAATGGTGTCTCCTATGATATTTTGAAGAAGCTACAGGTTGTAGATACGTATCAAGAAGTCCTCGAAGCGAGAAAAACCTCAGTGTCTCAAAGGACCGCTAACAAGGTCGCTAGACTCACATACGTTGCATGGCTCATTGCGTTTGAGCTGCAGGCCTTGGGCTTTATTGCCTCTCCAATGACAACAGAACCTAGAACCCTTTTGATCTGCTGCTGGAATCCGGTTTCTAAGCCTGATACCTGCCCTTCTGTATCAGCGACCAATTTTCGGCAATTTTCGTCTTTTGCGCTTTGCGCTCAACATCTTGTGCTTTCAATGTAGCTGTTGCAGTTAATGGACGATAGAAGGCAACAAGGAACCCATTTTTAGAGCAAAGGTGATCTTGAAAGAGCAAAATCTTACAACATTGGGAACGCATGCAGCCAACCATGTTTGATGAACCCACCGCCGACGATTTTTGCGCCTTGTAAGAGACGATCAATCACAGGACTTGCAGTTACGTTTGAGCTGCAGGTGTTGGACTATCTTGCCTCTCCAATACCAATAGAACTTAGAAATCCTTTGATCTGCAGTTGGAATCCGGTTGTTAAGCCTGATATTGGGACTTTTCTATGGGCATTTGATTTTTGTCACTTTTCCGTATGACTCATGATTTTTCAATCGTTTGTCACTTTCATGCTACTCAAATGACTAGTGGTTTCTTCACAGCAACAATCAAACAATATATGAAAGAGATGTGGTGTGAGAGGAGAATCGGAGCTAGAAATTAGGATTTTGTACAACTGCCGGTGTCGGAGGGAGCTCTAGGCGCCTTTTTCGTTCGGCTGATTAAATCTCCAATAAAAAGATCATAAAGTACGTAAAAGGCTCGGGCGCCGAGTGATTTACTCCATAGTCGTAATTATTAGACAATAAAAAGTCGCATTCGACACTTTAAAGGGATTTTATACCATAGAAACTCAGTTGCGTAGTCAGGTGAATTGTTGAAAATTGATGACGCACAAAAGAGGGATGAATGTCCTTACTTCTCGGGTCCATCACTGATTCAAACAACTTAAGGTCATCCATATGATGGTAAGCAGCTTATTGACCAAGCAGTAAGGTGAGAAATGGTGAATAACATGGATGCGGCCTCGATATAATGGCACAAGCGACGACGACCGCCATTTCGGTTGAGAAATCTCCATGAGAAGGGGAGTGATAACCCATTATTTTATGTTCGATATGCAGCATCGATACTGAGAAACCTTTTTGTCCAACCCGGGGTT
>CALNYX010000054.1:0-12349 GCA_942490925.1 uncultured Chlamydiaceae bacterium
AACTTAGAAGGTATCGACTTAGTTGCGCATGGGAAAGAACTTGCACTTACGCCTTATGCTTCAACACTTTTAACAGATGACGGGCAGATTATCGCGTGTCTTGGTGGCTTCGTTTTTGGAAAAACCTCCATGGTCTTTTTACTTACGAGTACGCTTCTGGAACTGTACCCGCTTGTAACACTCAAAGTGAGCAAAGCGTATTTTGCTCGTGCGATGCGTCATGGTGTGGTTCGTTTTGAAACGCTTGTTAATCCGTATGATGAAAGGGCTGTTCGTTTTATCGAATATCTAGGTTTTGAGCGAGAGGGGCTTTGTAGGGCAACCGGTGACAATTTGATGGATAGGTACATGTATGCTCGTATCTGTTTACCAGAGGAAGAGAGGTAAATTATGGCATCAGTTATGGTTGGGACAGCCGCAGCTGCTGTAGCAAGCACAGCGGGTGGTGCAGCGGCAGCAGGCACAGCAGCAGCGGGAACCGCGGCAGCCGCAGGTGCTGCCAGTGCGGCAGCAGCAGGTACAGCAGCCGCAGCGAGTTCTTTCGGGATAGCAGAAGGCTTGATGGCGGCAAGTGTTTTAGCCGGAATTGGTGGAACAGCTGCATCTATGAATAGCCAAAGAAATATGGCGGCCTCGCAAGCTGAGTACACAGAAAAAGTTGGTGCTTACAATTCTGCTTCCACAAAAGACCAGTACCGAAAGTTAATGTCCACCCAGAAAGCAAGCTATGGTGCAAGCGGTGTGCAGCTTGATGATGGTGGCACCCCTTCTGATGTGCTTGCAGAAACTATGGTGGACATGGAAATGGATGCTCTTGCTACGTATTACGGAGGCAAAGCAAAAGGTACGGCTTTTAAAAATCAGGCCAGAGCAAACAACACTGCTTCCATGTTTAACGGGTTAGCGCAGGCTGGTAGCGGCGCGTATTCTCTTCTTCGATAGCAGGAGTTCACATGGTTAAAATTCCCACCTCTAGCAAGCAATCACAACTCTCTGACGCACCTGTAACAAATCTTCAGCAAGGTGCTGCATTCGGGCAAGGCATCAACGCGCTTGGGAGAGTGGTGCAGCAAATTGGTCAGAAAGAGCAGGCACGCCGCGATAACGACCAGTTTTTGGCGGCACGTACCAACTATGATGCATGGAATCTTGATTTTGAAACGCAGGCTGCACAGCGCCAAGGAGAAGCCGCAGAAGGGCTTACTCGTGATTATGAGCAAGCAGAGCAGGAAAAGTGGAGTGAGATTTATACTGAACTTTCTCCGCGTGCTGCACATGCCTTAGATCAGTACCGTGGTGGGCAGCTTGGCAGTAAGAAAAAGCTTCATGCCTTTGCAGAACATCAAGGCCAGCTCACCGTTGCTAAGAATAATTTTACCGGTTCCATGGCAGTGCTCAAGCAGGAGATGCTTGATGCCCCGTATGACATAGATACCCATGCCGCAAAAGCAATGCAAAATTTTGATCTGGCTGTTTCTTCTGGCGCGGTTCTCCCCTCGCAGCGCGAGGTGTTTATGGTTGAAGTTGCTGATATGAAGAAAACAGCATGGCAAGCTTTGTACGATCAAGCTCCTGAAGAAGCGTTAGAGCAGACAGAAAAATATGGCATCAGCAATTCCATGAAGTCTGTCTACGCTGAGAAGCATAAAGACACGGTTACATCAACCCAGAGCCTTGTGATTACAAACGAGCTTGCTGGTAACGGTAAGAGCCTGAAAGACAACCTTGATTACACGCATAAGAAGTATGCGGATAATCCGGCATTGCATGACAAGGTTGTACAGCGGTTAACCCTAAGAAGGGCTCAGGAGGAAAGTGCGCTAGCTTTGGAACTGAAGGAACAAAAGGAAACGCTTTATTCTCAGCTGGCTGAATCAGGGCAGGATGCAACGCGCATTCAGGAAATAATTTTTAGTGCTCCAATCGCGTTGCGGGATGATCTACGCAAGGTGGGAGAACGTCAGCTTACGCCTAATAAAGATGTCATCACAAACCCTAAAGCGTTGCTTGAAGCGGAAGAGTACATTTTCAACGGTACGATTTCTTCAGAATCTCAACTTCGGATGGGGTACTACATGAAGTTGAATGATGCTGACTATGGCAGGTTGAAGAAGCAACTTGCAGGTAAGCGCAAAGGTGAAGTTCCCAAGCTGACAGAGGGGGAGATTAACCGCTACTTGGCTGAATTTGAAATTTACAAAGATATGGAAAGCCCAAAGGGGATGAAACGGTACAATTTTGCCCGTGACTTTGTCCGAAATTACTTTGAACGAGAGAACCCGACCACACGCGAAGAAAAGAGTGTGTCCTTAGCAAATGCGTTGAGGGAATTGCTCCACAAAGGCCGTGCAGAGGATGCAGGTTTTGCGTGGTTTGATGAAGAAGAAACATACCTTGATGCGCGGATTAATGGGCATGACAACTGGCGCATGGTAGTGCCGGAAGAACATAAATCTGACCTGAAACAAACAGCTTTAATGCTAGGATTTAAGGCTCGTACCGGGGAAGAAGAGCGGTTGTTCTATGAAACTTGGCGGCCTGTATACGAAAAGGTTCCAAAGGCTGATCTTGTGAAGATTATGCAGGGATTAAAAAAGTATAACAAAACAGCCGAGCGGCCCAAATTAATTACTCCTCAATCTGTTCTCAACGTCTACCGCACAAAAAGAGGATAACATGCTCGAATACGATTTCTCTGCTGCTGAAGATGCACCACAACAATCATCTTTACTGTCTCAATCAGACTCAGTTGCTGATAATGCCGAGTATGATTTTTCAGCTGCTGTTGATGCGCCACCTTTTTTGCCTGCAAATATTCTGCAGAGCTTGGTTGAAAAAAATCCTGACATGGTTGCACGCTCTCAGAAGCTTGCCCGTAAAATGGAGCTTCCTGCAGAACTTGCTGAAAAGACCTATTCTGAGTTGAAAAAACAGGATGTTGTAGAAAAGTTAACTTTCGATCTTCAGCGTTCAGGAGTGAAAACACAGCAGTTTATGGGTGTTTCTGAAAATGCTGCGATTGCTCATGATGATGTGCTTGAACTTGGGGAAATAGAGGAGAGCGGTAGCGCGTTTACAGCATTGGCTCGTTCAGGTGGCCGCGCCCCGTTTACTCTTGCAAAATTCGGTAATCAGGCCATGGCGTATTTTTATGGTGCCATGGATAGTGCCTCAAAAGATATGGAGCAGCTCACAGGATTCAAACGTGGAGGCATGTTTGAAGATGGGGAAAAATATTGGTTGGCTCAATCTAAATACATCGAAGACGAGTGGCTTAATTCTGAAACGCTGGCAATTCCTGAGCGCCTTCAAAAACCGCTGTGGGATAATCCTCAGCTTCTAATGAATCCAGAATATCTTGTTACGCAGGTTGGCGAAGCTGCTTCCAGCATGTTGCCTATGGTTGCTGCATATATTGCTACAGGTGGCAGCCTTGCTGTTCCTTCTGTGATTGGTGGTCTGCAAGAAGCTGCGTCGCTGTATGAAGACCTTGTGCGTGATGGTGTGGATCAGGCTGACGCAGGCACAGCAGCAACCAGCTTTGGTGTTGTAGTAGGACTGTTAGATAAGCTTGGATTAGGTGGAATTACGAAGAAGATTGCCACAAAAACCATCATGCAGAATTTGGCGCGTCGTGTTGCCGGCGGCGTTGCTGAGGGTGTTACAGAATACATGGAAGAACCGTTTCAGGCTGCGTTTTCCGCGCTTGCAAAGGGTAAGGACATGGACGGTGTTGTAAAAGATGTTGTTGCCAGTTTGAAGAATGTGGATGTGATGACAGGGGCATTCATTCTCGGCGCAGGGATCACAACTCATGTAGATAAAGCGGCAGATAGAGTCGCAGGAATTGCCGAAGAGGCCGAGCATGGAAAAGAGAATGCCAGCCATTTACGAAGGCTTTCAGATGCGGTTGCAAACAGCAAACTTGCAGAGCGTTCAAAGAAAACGCTTGGCGAATTTGTGGACTCTGTCCTGCCTGAATCAGCCAAAGAACAATTTGTTGATGCTAAGCAGTTTGCGACACTCTTTCAAGAAGCCTTGGAGAATGGAGAGGATGTAGCTTCCCCAGAGGAAGTGCTAAGTCGTCTAGGAGTCTTGCCGGAAGTCTTTCAAGAAGCCTTTCAGCAAGAAACGGTTATGCCTTTATCAGTGCCTACCGTTATGCAGAACCTTTCCCAAAACGAACGCGACCTGCTTATTCCACATTTGAAGGCAGACCCTCTTGCCATGTCAGAAGCCGAAAGTGTGCAGCTGGATTGGCAGGGCGAAGCAGAGCGCGTTTTTAATCAGTACGTAGCTAGTACAGAACGGGACGATGCTCTTGCCTCGGAACAATCACGAGTTGTTGCGGGGTTGGTGGAACAGGGGGTGCATGAAGATGATGCCGCGCAGATGGCACAGGTGCCACTAGCTTTTGCCCGTGCATGGGAAAGCTATGGCCTCGACGGTGTAGACTTTATGCAGCGCCTGCAGGTGGGGGAAAACGTCACTTCAGATGTACAGGCCGGACTCTGGCAAGACGAACGCGGTTCTTTGTCATTTCTTCCAGACAGCAAATATCTCATCAAGCTTGCTTCTACTTCAGACAATTCAACTTTTTTGCATGAGTGCGCTCATGTGTTTCTTGCTGAGATGTCGCGGGTTACTGGACAAACGCAGGTTTTTGAACAGGAAGCCACATCACCAGCTTTAGAAGCGATGATTGAAAAAGAGGAACAGCTGGGCGTTCAAATGGACGAGGCTGCAAGCGACAGCGAACACGCTCGTGATCCGGAAGGCGTGTTGTATGCAGACAAGGTGAACGGCTGGGACACGATGGAGATCGGGTTGCGTGTTATGGCAATTCAGTCCGACTTCTCTGCCAGCTTGAAAGCGTTGGAACACGAGTACAAAAAAGAGAAAGAGCGCCTTGGAACTGTTGTTAAGGCCGATCCTGTTCCCAATATTCCTCCTCAGCTGCAAAAGGACATGGCTATCCTGCGGAACTGGTTAAAGCTCTCTGATGGGAGCGCACTTTCTACGGTTCAACACGAAACCTTTGCCCGTGGTTTTGAAGCATATCTACGGGAAGGCGAAGCGCCTTCTATAGAACTGGCGCAGGTTTTCCATAAATTTAGAAAATGGCTTGTGAGTATTTACAAGGACATTAAGGGGCTAAACGTTCAAATTAACGATGACGTTCGCAATGTGTTCGACCGTATGCTTGCCACTGATGAGCAGCTAGCAGAAGCGCGGTACGTGAACGAGATGGTGGAGGTTGAACGTGCTCGCCTTGACGATCTGGAAGCAGACGAACAGGACATAGCCTATTTAGAAAAGTTTATGGCACAAACAGAGCGAGAAACTTCAAGTGCTATGGATAGGGCAACCCTGCGTGATCGTAACAAGCGTATGCGTAAAGCAAAGGAAGACGCACGGGCTGTAGTGGAAAATGAACCTGTGTATCAAGCAATCTTGTGGATGAGTAAGCGTAGGGGGTTAGATGAAGCTTACATGCTCGAGTACTACGGGAAAGATACCGTTAAAGACCTTCGTCAGAAACACCGTGGGCTGATTAAAAAAAATGGCCTGCATGGTGATGATGCTGCAACTGAACACGGGTATGATGACTCAGATGCGATGGTGTATGCCATGGTTGATGCTCCTTCTTTCAAAGAACGTGTAGAGCAACTTGCTGACGAGTTTTTTGCGTATGAAGAAGCACAGACAAATCCGGATGAAATTGTTCTCGCTGGAGAGTCCTACGGGCTGTATTTGGAAAAATACAACGCCATGCTTGCCAAGCAGATTAGAAGCAAGACCTACAGCCCACGTGAGTACCTGCGTAGCTTTGTGAAGAGCACAAGCGCAGCTACAAAAGTACGTGAGGCCATGCGGTATGATGTCCACCAGCATACAATGCGTAAGCATAGCAAGTTACGTGAAGAGGCAGCTGTAGAGCGCAATGCAAATGCAGAGGCTTTTCATTTGGAAAAAGTGCGTCTTGCTCATGAATTTATTGGCGAGTCCGTGCGTGTGCGTGAGGAAGTAAAGAAGATTACAGACCGCGCTAAGCGGATTGCTAAAAGCAAAACCATGGATAACCATTGCCGCGACCATATCCGCGTGTTGGTTCAGCGGTTTAATCTGGGTGGCAAATCTCTTGTGCCGGTTAGTCCGGATCATATGAGTAGCTTGAAAACACTCATAGAAAGCCAGAACGACATTATGGAAACCGCCCCTTCTTTCCCAGAGTGGCTTGTGGAAGGGAGTACGGCGGTGAACTGGGTTGATCTTACTGTGGATGAACTTCGCACCCTTGATGATCTCCTTAAGTATTTGCAGCACCAAGGTCGCGAACAATCCAAAGAGAACGAACGTGTCTCCAAGGAGCGTATAGACAACGCAGCAGAGGCATGTACGAAGGATGTTGAAGGACGTAAGCGCAACACACATGAATACGGAACTGTGATGCGTAAGGTGGTGGACGCAAAAGACAAGCTTGTGGCTTCCCTTGATACCCTTCAGTACCTCTTTTCCTCTTTCGATACCGAGAATGACACCGGAAAAGACGGGGTACGTGGCAACAACGTTTCCATGATTTTTGATCCGCTGGTGGAAGCGCAAAATAACAAGTCTCGCATGTGGAGTGATATGCAGGTGAAAATTAAGCCTGCACTCCGTCACTTGCGCAGCACTGCGCGTAAGTGGGAAAAGCAGCACGGTAAAAGTTTTACGCGCATTATGCTTACTGATGAGCTGCGCAAGCAGATCGGAGAAGGCTCAGATATTCACCTCGATGGGCAGAAGTATCTTGAACTTCCCGTACCGGCCATTTTGCAGGAAGACGGACGCAAGTGGACAGCTGATTCTATTTTGGGGCTTATGCTCCAAACTGGCACGAAGTCTAACCTTGAGCGTGTATATGCTGGTTATCCTGATTTTAAAGAAAACCATGTGCTTTCGTACCTGAAGAGTATGCTCACCCATAAGGATTGGGATGCCATTCAGCAAATCTGGGATGCTGTGGATACGTTGTACCCAGAAATAGACAAGGTGCATAAGCAGCTCAACGGCTTCAATATGTCCAAAACTGAAGTTTTGCCGTTTGGTATTGAGCGCGGCGGTAAAATTAAAAAGTACCAAGGAGGATATTTTCCTGCGGTCTATGACAGCACATTGCCGCAAACTCAGTTTGTAAAACAGTACACTGAGCTTGATGAGCTTATTTCCCGTGCTGAAGCAATTAACCAAACACCTGCAGCGCGTTCCGGATTTACAAAGGGACGCAAAGCAAAGGCACCAGGCTTTCCGTTAAAGCTTTCTGTAAATGTTGCTGTAGAGCATTTGTACGACACTATTCACTACGTGACCCATGCAGAAGCGTTACGCTTTGCGGATAGACTTACTCGTCACCAGAAATGGGAACGTGGATATACGGATGTGATGGGCAGTGCGGCATACGATGCTGTACGTGGACACCTGAAGGCAGTTGCAAAACCAGAAAAGCCCGTGCGCGATATCTGGCAGCGCATTGGGGAAAACCTGCGAACTGCTGCGACTCCGTTTATTCTTGGCTGGAACTTTGGCGTTGCTACAAAGCAGGTGTTTTCTCTTCCTGGTGGTGTGCATGACATTGGCATGAAAGAGTTCTGCAAGGGACTGAAAGCGGTCATGTCTACGAATCCACGTAAGCAGATGAAATGGATTCATGAAGTGTCACCGTTTATGCGTGATCGCGCTAATTCTATGGACAGAGAATTAGGAGATTTAGCGAAAAAATTTCGTACCGATGTGCGGACGATTGAAGTGTTCGGCAAAGAGTTGAGCCATCAGGATGCGATTGATTTGGGATTCTGGCCTATCCGTATGGCTGATATGGCAACTACCTACGTGCTGTGGGTATCTTCCTATGAAAAGGCCATGCGCCAAGGCAAGGACATGGAGCAGGCAATTTTTCTTGCGGACGATATTATCCGCAAGTCTCAGCCTTCCTCGCAGGCCATAGATCAAACCATGTGGCAGCGGCATCAAGGTGCAATGCGTATGCTCTCCATGTTCCAGACATATACGGTCCGAACTTTTGGCGCACGTCAGCGGCATCATTACAGAGCAATGAAGACCGGAAAAATGAGCAAGGTAGAGTACGCCAAGTATGTTCTGTACGATCAGATTTTCCCACCTATCGCTATGCAATTGGCCTTTGCGCTTATGTGGGGCAACGCGCCAGACCCGGACGATGACGAGGCCGTGATCGATTACTTGCTCGATATGGGCGCAGGAGTAGCAGGGTATCAGTTTGCAGGCATCCCGCTTGTGTCCGGTGTGTTTTCATCGTTTGACGCTATGCAGTCACCAGCTGCAACGGGGCCTGAGCTTGTGCAGCGCTCCTTGCGGCAGGGTTGGGACTTTTTCGAAAATCCGGATGAATCCAGCACGGAAAAAATGCTGTGGTCGCTGTTCCATCTTGGTTCTTACGCAACCCGTGTCCCTGCCTCCCAGCTTGCACGACGCTACAAGAAAGGCATGGAGCAACTAGAGAGCGGCGAGGGTACGATCATCAACCCACTTATTCCTGAACCTAACAAATAAATTATGCGTGGCTACTTGATGATGCTTTTTTTGCTTTCAAGATCTGATTTCGCGGATTCTAGATCGCTTGAAACATCATCAACTGCACGTTGTGCCCCTTTTTGCACAGCGTTGGCTAGATCTTGAGCGTCAGAGTTAGCTTCGCGATTTACGCAATTGATATAGCTCTCTATTTCCGAAACGTAGGCGTTAAAATCCTTAACAGCAGAGTTATACGAGTCAACATCTGAAACAGTAAAAGAAGGTTTTTGGGGTCTTGAACACTTATGTTTCCAGCCGACAGATGAGTCTACATTTTGAGTTCCAAATGTGCCTGCATAGGTAGGCACAGCGTAACAAAGTAAGAAAATAAGCAATAAATATCTCATGCGGTACTCCTTAAAAAAATATTTTAAAATTTTATCACAAACTACGGAAAGGACAAGGTGGATATCATGTTAGAGAACAATAAAAACGCTGTGACGGTTATCTACTCCGGCGGTGATATTCAGGTTCCTTTCATTTTCTACGATCAAGATGATCTTGTGGTTTTGTATGAGACCACACCGAAGGCTTTGGGAACGGACTACACTGTTACCGGAGCCGGTAACGAGGTAGGGGGCAAAGTTGCGCTTGTTACTCCGCCTGCGGATGGTACTCGCGTGACCGTGATCCGCAAGGTGGATTTTACCCAGCTGCTCCAGATTCCTGCCAACGGGATTATTCCCGAAGGTGCTTTGAATCGCGCACTTGATCGTATCGTGATGATGGTTCAGCAGCTGGAAGAACGTGCTGATCGCGCTGTTGAGTACCCAGAAGGCACAGATAAGAACGACGTGGCGAATGCTCAAAATATTCTGGATTCCATTGAAGAAGGAACACAGACAATCACGAATGCAGTTCAGGTAGCCGAAGCAACACTTGAAGCTTCAAACACTGCTCTTGTTGCTTCAACCAACACCCTTAACGATGCAGAAGCAAAGCGTGTGTTGGTTAATAAAAATGGTGACACGCAGGTTGAGCGAATTCTTACTGAAGGAAATAAGCAAGGTAGCCGTGTTGAAACGGAAGGGAATGAGCAAACTACTCGGGTAACAGACGAGGGCAATAAGCAATATAACCGCGTAGAGACCTTGGGTGATGAAAAGGCTTCAGACATTACCACCAAGCACCAGAGCGCGGTTACAGAAATCTCCGGTCTTCGAGATTCTTCTGCGTCATTGGTTGATACTCATAAAAACCAAGGTGTCGCGTCTGTTGATGCGGCACGGGACAGTGCAACTGCCCTTTTAGGAAGCATGGTTGCCAGTGCGCCGAATTATGCTGCGTCAATCGTTCAATGGTTTACCGAGCTTCAGAACGGGAAGCTTGCTGGCAAGGAGTACAAATGGCGGTTCCTGAAACCTGTCGATATTGCTCTAGGCCATACAAGTTGGAATACAGGCTACACGGTAGGTGAGTTTTTATCGTTCTATTTTCCTGATGCTCCAGAATTATCACACACGAGCTGTGGTGGCAGTTGGAATGGGTGGGATCGATGGGGACGTTTTAAGGCGTGGGTTATTGGAAATTCAGGTAATGCTTATGAGCTGTTCAAATTAGGTACTACGAGTGCGGGTATATCTCCGAAGCATGGTAATGTTTCAGCCGATTTCACTAACGGGAACACCTACACAATTTTGTGTGCTGTCCAGACGATGGAGCCAGCCGACCTTATGACCGGAATAATTCCACATACTGATTACGTCTATGGTGGCGCAATAGGGGATGAGCTTAATTGGTACAGCGGGACGGACTATGTTTTAGATAAGGTAGACGGTTGGTTTGCAGAAGGAGCGTATGCTTATACTTTTGATGGGCTTTATGCCAGCTCTGACCCTAATACGGCGTATAATGAGTACGGCAAATACTTGCGGTACCAGTTTGCCAACCCTATCCCTGCCACCTCTTTAAGAATTAAAGGCGAGTTTATGGCTTCTTCGACCACGGGGACGTTAAAATACATCACTGTGTACCATGGCTCTAGCTATATTACCCGTCAGCTCGACCTAGAAAGAGGAAGCGTTATTGACGAGACCTTTACCGGCCTCTCAGACGTTAGAGCCGTGCGTTTCGAAGGAAACGCAATGGACTACACAACCGTTGTCCGAGTGGATGAGTTTATTCTTACTGGCTCACCCAATAAGCAATATACCGCCGCCGACTACATTAACGTACACGGCGAGGAGACTCCATACGGTGAGCCTAACCTGATGCGCTGGGAAGGCAAGGTGAAAAGGTCGCAACGACTGAAAGATCTTATACCGTTTGGTGCAACATCTAACGAAAGGGTATCTCTTAGAACAAACAGGAAAAGGGATGACACAGGCGTGCACGGTGGGGCTGTTAGGGCAAAAAATGGTTCATGGGTAATCTACTCTGAAGGTGGCGCATCAAATTCGCTAGTGCTGGATTCTACAGGTGCCGACGATATCTCCAGCAATGTGAGTATAAATATTAAGCAATCGTTAGTAGCTTTAGGGTATAGCAGCCTTGCGGAATTTGCTTTGCATGGAGCTATCAAACTCCCGTACAATGGATATGCAAGACGATTTAATCAAGCAAATTATGTGACCTATCCTCTGTTTTATTCTGATACTGTGAAAGTTTGTAATTCAGGATTGATTGCAAAAGGTTTGTTTGATGAATTCTTAAATACAGTCCAGACACGAAACAACAATGTATCAAACTTAAAACCTGCTACAAGCATTTCTGTTAGAGAACCTAATAATTACATACCAGTTGTGCGGTATGATGATTCCTTCGTTATTTCTAAAGCGTTAAACGATAGTATACTGTTGCTATATCCAACTGTGAAAAACGTAGATGGTAAGTTATGGCTAGTCTGCGCTTTCAAAGAAGTAATTGTAGATAACGGTAGTATGGTGGGGGATAGCGGAATTATGAACTGCGCTATTTCTGGCGTTCGAGTTGGGACTGATGACAGCGGGAATAAGTACTTTGAAGGTACGCTTGCCCACAACATGAATATTCCGGCGTAGGGGGGCTTATGAAAAAGTTTGAAACTTTCTTACGGGTAGTGGGAAAAGGCGGAGACGACGAAGCCTTGGAACGGGCGCTGTGGTCAGACTTAGAAATGGGATATGCCGACCAGTCTGTTGGTTGTCTTCCTGAAAAAGCCCCATCTATCGAAAGGCTTAAAAGCTCTGAATGGTATAGTCATGGCGGATACAAGAAAATCCGTGAAGATGAAATACTCAGAGAGTGGCCATTAAACAAACAGGCAGAAGCCCACACGGATGCCCTAATCGAAAAGCCAGAGTTACAGCAAGAGCTAAAAGTATATATCGCGCAGGTGAAAGCCAAGTGGGAGAAACCATGCTAGTTATCTACTCTAATAAATTACTTAAAGATTGGCAGGCTGGATGCAGGGTGTTTTGTAACATTGTAGTAATTCGTCCAGAGCATCAAGACAACGAAGGGCTGCATGTGCATGAACGAGAACACTGCAAGCAGTGGAAGAAGAGACCTTTCTCCCACGATCTGCGGTACTGGTTAAGCAAAAAGTACAGACTTGCTTGCGAGGCGATAGCGTACAAAAAACAAGCTGCTTGTTCTGGCAACCTTAAAGGAGCAGCAGAGAGCCTTTCTCAATATTACCGGCTGGGCATATCTGCCGAAGAAGCAGAGAAAGCGATTTTACAAGCTAAGGTCGTGTAAACTTAAAGAGCTTCAATCTGATGGATTGAAGCTCTTTTTTATTTGATAGGTGGGTAGCAATGTTCGCTTGGGTAGCATT
>CALNYX010000055.1:0-2986 GCA_942490925.1 uncultured Chlamydiaceae bacterium
GCTACTGCTTTGTTCAGCAAGAAAGGGAGCTTTAGGAAGGGAGCTTCTATTGTTGCGTAACATGCTGAAATAGTAACTCAAAAGTTATCTATTTCTGCGTGTGGAGCTTTGTGTAGAAAGTTTTCTGTTGTCTTTGAGCATAAATTGCGAAAAACAGCGCTTTTTGAGGCAGTGTTTTGTTTTTTCGAGCGAAAACTTTCCTCTATAAATATCCATAGCTCCCTTCTCTTTAAAAAGAATAATTAAAATAGATAGTTAAAAGTAGGGAGATTGCTGATTAAAGCACCCTTAAAGTGCCCTTTGAAACTCCCTACTGTTTTAAACATTATTGCTGCACTGGTCGTTCGTTTGCCTTGAAGCCGGGCTTGACTGAAATGCCAATATAATATTGAACGCCAACTTTTTTCTTTTTAAATCGCTGCGCCATTTGTGGTCCAAACTTGTGATTACTAATGATATATTTCTCTGGAGTGTTGGAGTTGCTCTTGCAATAGCAACAAAAAGACTCGCATAATAATCTGGACGACCTTGTTCGTGCTTTTGAGTCATGCTGATGTACTTCACACCAGTCGTCAACCCATGCCCCAATGGGTCGTTATCTTCGGTATAAGATTCGACTTCATGCCTCACTATTAGTGGTGGGGTAAGGTCAAGATCAGAGAGGAAAGTTCGAGCGCAGCGGACAAGCCAAGACAATATACCGGGGGCTTCTTCTTCTATCTTGTCGTTGACAATGTTGCTTGGTTTAGCGTGATAGATGTGCTTGGCTTCATCGACTTCTTTAAGATTCTTTGTGAAGCGTGCATTGAATGGAATTAAGCGCATACGTTCGAATAATGCTCGGTCAGCATTTTTGATTCGGGGAACAGAGTTGGCGTGAACGAACAATTTGCAAAACAGTTGTAGAACAACCTGTGATTCATACAGGCCACGTGTACTAACTTCATCTGCACCGGTAATCTGCTTAATGATTTCCTTATCGAAGGTTTCGCTGCTGTCTGGCTCAGATGCTACAGCCATGCGCAGCCCCTCAAGTGCCATTAAGGCAGGGTCTGCACCGTCGTTTTTTTTGTTGCCCTGAAGCAATACGCTCTTACTGATAGTGGAACTGTATCCACCTAGAACCTTCATGATTGTATTAAATAAACTCGATTTGCCATTGTTGGCTGTGGGGCCAATGGCGATGTAGATTTCTTTATGGCTGGTAAGGCCGGTAACGGCATAGCCTATGACTCGTTCAAAATATTCAAGTAACTCAAGATCATTACAAAAAATTTTATGCAGGAAGTCTGTCCAGAATGGTGCCTCTTCATGCAGGCCAAGGTATTCATATGGTGACGCATGGCGCATTTTGTACTTTGGATCTGGCGGTAACAGGTGGCCTGTCTCCAAGTCGATGATCCCGTTAGCGCAAGGCAATAGAGTATGGTCCTTGTCCCACTCTGTACCTTCAATACCAAGAGTTTCTTCGCCACTTTTAGCCATATTGATTACGCCAGAAATACGACGATCATTGCGGAGTTTTGCGGCACGATCATCGAGCATTTTTCTATTGTACTTGTTTTGTTTGAGTTCTTTTCTTTTGCTTGCAAGTGCTGCTAAATCTGCCTGTTCAGGTTCGTCTCCAGCTTGGGAAATCTTGTGAGAAAGCTGTTCTATCTGAGATTCAAGTTCTTTATATTTTGAAAATAGATATTTACCTCCCCGATCAAACTGTTCTGCCATGAGAACAACTTCTTTCCGGTGCTGTTTTTTCACATCATCTTCCCAGTGGGAATTCATGAAGCGCATGAACGTTTCGCGTTTGTGATCGTAACAAAAGTTGTCACCGATAAGATCAATCAATAATTCTGCATCTCCCGCCTGCTGACGGCGCACGGCTTCCATTAGGCGGTCAATTCGTGGGCCGCGTTTTTCTGGAACATGCATAACTTTCCAAGCCATCACAGCCGGCGGTGGAGTCTTGAGCTCATCATTAAGGCGTTTGGGATGGTTTTCTTTGTTCGGATAGTTTTTCTTTGTCTGTTCCCAAACTTGCTGGCGCTCTTCCTCCACTTGCTTCTGGATCAGCGCGCGCAGATCAGCGCTGCTGAGTTGTGCAACTTCAACAGCAGTAAGTTCTGGCGCAGCTGCTTGCGCGTTGTCTTCTGTCGGACTGGAAGAATCACTGGGAGAAATATTTGTAGAGGTAGAATTTTGTTGTTCGGTAACAGAATTCTTGTGCGTAGATTTCTTTGAATGGCTCATGCTGCCACCTCCAATATGTGATCAGAAGAAAGCGGAGCACATTGCCAGTTTAAAGAAACAGCGTAAGGTTCCGGTAAGTTTTTTTCCAAACAAGTTTTAGGAGCAGCAACAAAATTGCGTGAAACAATTTTTTGCACTGGGGTACAGACTGCCGAATTTGAAAGGGTGGCAGTCTGTACTAGATTTAAAATGCTGGCATGCTGCACTGAATTTAATATAGCGGCAGGTAGCACTGAATTTAATATAGCGGCAGGTAGCACTGAATTAAAAATGGCAGCAGGCTGTGCTGAATTTAATATAACGGCAGGTAGCAATGAATTAAAAATGGCAGCAGACAGTAGAGTGGGTGCAAATTGCACGATTTTCAGATTTTCAGTTTTTTCTAAACATCGCATCCGCAAACGCAGCGCGCCCCCACTGACCCCTATGGGTTTGGAGTCTGGAAAGAACCTATGCAATTGGGATTGCATGCTTGCTGCTACCCCCTGCCCTTTAGACCTTTCTGCGAGGTCTTGGAGAGGGGAGAGGGGGGAAACGGGGGGAGTAGTGGAAGCAGCCCCCACCTCTCCCTTGCTACGCGCGTTCGCGGCGTTGGAGAGTGTGGCCGCTAGCGCGGCATCACTAAAAAAGCTGAATAAGGTAAGCTGGGTAACTTTTGGGTAAGTGTAAAAAGAAAGTAGAAAAGAAATTGTTTGGCAAGACTTAGTAAGGATGAGGACATGATGCAGGGTAGCAATAG
>CALNYX010000056.1:0-1670 GCA_942490925.1 uncultured Chlamydiaceae bacterium
ACTGTTTTCAGAGGTAATTGTGTAGCGAATTTCTAAATCATCTAAAATAGCCTTTTTGGTTAAGCTGCTTTTCTTCTCTCGGGCTCGATGACGATAGTATCTGAATACGATTTCAATGATAAGGGTTTGCCGGTTCTTATATAATGCTTCAAACTTTCTTTCAAAAATTTGGGGAAACTAATTTCTCGCAGCTTGCATGTCGTATAAATTGATAGCAATATCGCGTATGCCTCAGCGCCTTCAGCTGATACACTTCCTCCGGATATTTTTCGTTTGAGAACACCAATGCGAATCAAGTACTCGGCGAAATTATTGTGAAAAGGGGTTGCGGGATGTTCTACAAATGTTAATATTCGGGGTTGCTGCCTTTTAACCTTTTTGATGATCTCTTCTAGAACATTGTCTGGATTTGGCCATTGCAGTAAATCAGCCAAGCGTTTCTTTAATCGTTTCAAACGCCTTTGAAATACCAATTCGCCTAATTGATCTCGGCTTTTTTGAAGTCGTTCACCATCTCGGATGATGCGCCTGAACTTGAGATAAAACTTGACGATGTCGGTAAGGTGAGGGAAGGCATCGCGAAACTTACGCACCTTGCGCAACAAGTGCGATAAACAGCTTTGCTGCTCACATAACAGGTATAAATACGCACTCCAGCCGTCTACCACCAAGACCCCCAAGAATATTTCTCCAAGCACTCGGCGGACCACATCTGATCCTCTGGTTTTATCGATCGTAAAATAGGCCGTATCCTGGGTGCCGAATACCCACAGCCACCAGTTTCGCCCCCTGACTCGCCAGCCGGTCTCATCGGCGTGCAAAACAGCGCCGTGCTTAATGTCTTTTAAAATCTCGGAATGCACATCCCTCATAATCCCGGCCACTCTGATGACATGGCGGCTGAGCCCGGATGTCGATACCCTTAATTTGAAAAAACTCTGCAGATATTCCTTGATCTTGGTGTACGGAAGGCATAGCGCCACCCAAAGGTAGCACACCAATACCGTGGCATTTAAACCCATATCGGCCCCAGTCAAGGCTAAGTCAGATTTGGCGGTCGTTACCTTTTTACAGTCAGCGCAATATTTCTTTTGTTGTGTCACCAGCGTCACTACCGTTTCTTCCGGCGGAGCCACAATGTCTTCAATGATTCTCTCATTGGTGCTTTCAAGAGGCGCCTGAGCACTTAAATCTTTACCGCAAAAATCACATGTATCAACGGTAGCCGTCTCTTCGCTGTTCGGTACAAGATTCTTGGGGCGGTTGCCGGCCCCTTTGCGTGACTTTCTGTTTCGCCTTTTGGATTTCTTTTTACCCTTATCTTTTGAGCTGCCTTTTTCCCATTCAGCTTGCTTTGATGAAGGTTTATTGACCTGCTCATTGGTGGCCTTTATTTTTTCCTGCTCAAGTTTCTCCTTGAGATGAGCGATTTGTTTCTCTAACTGGTTGACTTTGGTCTGTGATTGAAGGTATTTATCACGTAGCTCTATAAGCGCTTTGACCAGCTTGGCTTTGCGCCATTTGAAGAACATGTTGAAACTTGTTGTAAATATTTCCTTTAAATTCACTTGGCACCTACAAACTACAGTCTTATAGTTTGCAGTAGCACACTTTTAATGATTTGTCCCCTATTTTTTCATTTTTTTGTGATTTTTTTCTGAATTCAGTCA
>CALNYX010000057.1:0-86430 GCA_942490925.1 uncultured Chlamydiaceae bacterium
AAAACCAAAGATACAGTTGAGAACTCGTATCTGTAAACACAGACAAGGCGTTACGCGCGAAGGTAATCGGCCTTTGCCGGCCACATGCCAGTAAAGGCGGGAATGCAACAATGAAAAGTCACTGATGCCAAGATGCCACAGAAAATGACTTTTCTCAGCGAAAAAGAGGCCGATTTCGGTCGTTCTTTTTGTGGAATGCAAAACAAAGGAGGAAGTCAGACAATAAGCATACCTGGGCGACGGTTGGCAGAGTCTCCGGTAGGTTCAGAGGCGGGAAAGGCCAATCGGAGGGGGTCGTCATGGCGGGAAAAGTTTTCTACGTGAATTTCGACGTAGAATGGACCAAAAATAGCAGTACATTCTCGTGGAGAGGCGTTCTCCATCGAGAATCTACTGCTATTTTCTACATGACCGATCGTGTAGATCGGACAATAAAATGTCGATCCGAAAATCAAGTCTTCAACTTGAAAAAATGGGTGGCTCGACTGAGTCGAGAGCAGCGAAAAGGGAATATGGAATCCATGTTTTAGACTCACGTCTCTGATTGGAAAAATGAATGGACGTGAACGACCGTGAATCAATCGAGTCGTTTTTCAATCTTTTTGGGTGGAATATCAATCAAAAATTCGAAAAAAGGGTAGTTTTGTCAGGATTTTGAATCACAAATTTATTTTTAAATCAATGATTCATTTTTCAAATCACCAAGTTTCGACTGAATCAGCAGCTGAATATGTGAATCAAAATGACTCAACAACCAAAAAATTTGTTCAATAACCCGTCAAAAATACTGGGTAAGCACGTGACGGTGATTTGCGCCCAGAGCAGGCGCGCTACAAAGAGCTTGTCAAGAGCAGCCAGGAGGTGGCCCAGGCATGGGAGCGACTCCTGCTCAGCTCGAGCAGAGTGCTGGAGCTGAAAAAGTGCCTCTGGTGCCTGATGCGCTGGCAATGGGCCAGTGGGCGACTGGAGCTGGCACCAAACCTGAGCTGCCCAGGAGCTGTTGCACCAACCTCCGGAAGCATTCCCGCTCACATGGCGGCCCCAAGGGAGGAAGCGTGGGCAGTGAGATGAGCCCTTGGCATGCAACCAGCACCTGATGGAAGCTGCCACAGGAAGGTGCCTTCCTGTTGAGCAAGGCCAACCACTGCGCTGCGCAACTGTCATCATCCAACCTCTCTGAGCTGGGCGCCTTCATCTTCCATCGCAGCACCTGCACACCTTCAATGATGCGCTCCACTCCACTGGCCACCCTCGTGGTGGCCGAGCTGAGCAAGACCCAATGAAAGGCAGCGCAGGCAACACTCAACAGGTTAGGTGTGAAGGGCGTGTGTGGAGTGGTGCTCCTTGATCTCAGCGTTGGCCAAGGGGGCCGACAAGCAAAGTGCCTCCTGAGTCATCTCTTTGCTGCAGACTCAATTGGCAACCTCACTCTGATTGCACTCTGCTGCCTCCAACTGGAATCAGGATGTGGTTTCCACCTGCTGGAGAAGCTGCAAGAGTCAGTCACTTGCATCACCGAGCGCTGCTTAGCATCACTTTGAGGCTTCCTTGCCTGGCGCGCAACGCCCATTGTGGTTGCAGGCTCCTGTCAAATCCTCACAAGCTGACAGCATGACCGTTACTTGATGGATGACTTCCGCGCCCTTGGCATCTTTGATGTAACACAACTGTGCGATCTGAGCCTGTGCCGGCTCTGTCTCAAAGTCACCACACTGCCGGGCGCCTCCAGCGGCCCGGGGAAACGAGCCTCGCAGGCGATGCCTTCCAAGCACAAAAGCTCACAGACCACCACTCATCTGGGCTTCGATGGCCTAGACAACCACTTCTCATCACGAAACAATGGAGTCTAGCTATGGAAGAGAGTGCTTGAGGCGGCCTGCGCATTGCCAGGGCAGGCGCTCAAACAACCTCTCGGAAAGTGGGTGGGGCCACCGACGCAATGCAGAAAAGTCTGCCCAAGTGCTCCCCCAAGGGGAGCCGCATCTCTGCTCCTCCAGCTTAGCCTAGCATGAGGGTCCCGGCTCCCCCCTAGGGAGCATTCAGCCGCGTGCAGAGCGTCACTCGTGGCCAACCCGCGCCCTCCAGCTGCCACGCATCAAGGCATCAGCGCACGCTGCGACGATGATGGCACCTGCTCTTGATGATAGCATCAACAAGGAGATTCTTGCCAGTGCTTCAGCCCTTTGTCAGCCTCTATTTTTCATCCATCATGGCGCGGCATCAAGCTTTGACGACGCTTGAGCCCCTCTCACTTCTCGTGCCGCCCTTCGCCCGCCTCTGTTTTTCATCTTACCTGGTGCGGCGCCAAGATTTCATCACGCTTTATGTGCTCACTTTTCATCCGAGGTGCAGAGAAGTGCCAATAGCTCTGCAACATGAGTCAACAACTGGCGCGTCATGGCGCATCATGCCAGTGCAATGCACACTGCTGCCAGCATGCTGCCGTCATTGCACGAAACACTGCACACCTAATGACACAGACAGATTGACAAGCAAGCAAGGAGGGGGGCACTTAGGCTGGGCTTAGCCTAGGGTAAAGATTTGGCTCCCCTGGGGGGGGGGGGGGAGCACTTGGGCGGGCTTTTCCTTGTGTTGGCTCAACTTCTACGAGCCAGCACAAGCATGAGCAGTGACAGCAGAGCCGCTGTCGCCAGCGCCAGGCCCACTGGCCCCGCCTCCAAGGCTGTGGAGTCATGCCACGTTGACGTGAGGCCACCTCCATCGGCATCACCTTGTGGAGCACTGGAGCCAAGTGATGCTGGTTGCAGTGAAGCTGGGCGCAAGGAGCAGGGCTGCGGCAAGCTGCGCCAAGTGAGAGGCTCCTCCTGAGCGGGTCGCCCCCTCGAGCCCAACCACTTTCACGGAGCGTGTCGAGATGCTGCCTGAGCTGGAGCGACAACTCTTCCACCACATTAAATTTGAAGCAGGGGGAGAGTGAGCCCTGCGCAAATGCCTAGTGCAGGGCAGAAGCCTCAAGGCTGGAGCAGATGGGCCCCTCACAAGGAGAAGGAGGCCTCTTCCTTTGGCTGGCTGCCTCTGGGCAACAAGCAGAAGCTGGTCAAAGGAGCTGGCCCAGTGGGTGGAGCACCCAGGCGCGCCAGCTCAGCTCAAGCAGAGCTCTTTGGCATTGTCTCTCCAAATGAGCTTCTGCACCGCTTCATGACCTTTTGCAAGGTCGAGTCAAGAAGCAAGGTGATCAAGGCAGCTGGCAGCTGAGCAGCCATCTCTCATGCAAGCCAAGCACAAGTGAAGGGAGCAAAGCAATGGAGCTGCAGCAGCAGCGTCAATGCCACGATGGCAATCATTGACCACCTAAGTGAGCCAGCCCACCAAGGTGACAAGTGGCCTTGTGAGGGCTTGGGTGCCTGGGGGTGGCTGAGCTGCGATGCAGATGAGCTTGCTGCAAGCTTCCACCTTTGGGCCAAAGCAGGAGAGGCGAAGGCAATCACTAAAGGGCTCCTCACCAAGAGGGTGGCAGTGGGCACAGCAGTCGATGGCAAGAGCATCATGCCTCACGTCACCCACATGATCCGATTGTGCGCTCAGGGCAGGAAGCGCTGCAGCCGCCTCCAAGGCAAGCGCAGCTGGCCCAGCAAGGCACGGATTCAAGGCCTCCAAGAGCGCGCGCAGCTGGCTCAATGCCGGCCATCAAAAGCCCAGGGTGCCTCCAGGTGCCACCGACTCTCACAAGTCTCCAAGCTAGTGATGCTCAAAAGTTGAGAGCTCTCGCCGACATCTGTCTGTCATTCGCTCACACAACGGAAAGACTAGCTAGCGCACTAACAACATGAATAATAGCAACTAGACCACATGCATGCTTTACATCTATGCACATATTGACTAACTACTTCTTGCATAGGTTAGGAAGACCGAATTTTTCAAACCCAGGGATTGTAGAGACATTCATTCCGGCGCTGAGCATCAAGTCATAACCCAACTCCAACAGGTGCGCCACCATGTGTAATTGCTTATCCTGCAAAGACGTTTCCCCATCCCTTTCGCATTTATTCCAAGAATCAATACAATTCTTATCCCACATGAGCACACCCATCGGCGAGTCAGAATCTGAGTAGTCGCATTCGAATGTAAGGCTTTGCTCCACTGACTCAGAGTGAATGAACCCAATTCCACAGAAAAGTTCAAGATCTTCAAAGTAGGCTTTCCAAGGGTACCGATGTACTTTATTGCTTTGAGCCATTGTCGCTACTCTGCTCTGCTTTGCTGGATATTTAACGTAGAGATCAGAGCTTTTGTCATTTTGGGCTGCACTCACCATGTGCTCCTTGTGTCGGTCCATAATTCCTTTAGAGTCATGCTGAGTGCCGGAAACCTTACCACTGCGTACCCATTCACCATTAAATGTATCATAATGTAGATAACATCCTTCTGCATTTGACACGTTGGCACTTGCAGTGACAAGAATGAACCTGTGGCTCGATCCCACCGGATTCTTCAGAAGACAATCATTGTTGCCAACCATGGAAGGTTCATCATGAACATGACCGGCAAGTGTTACAATAGCAGCAAATTGGGAAAGATTCTGTCGAAACCATTTCAAGGTAAAGTGGCTTCTTTTTCTCTCGTCGACTTTCTTCTGAATGTGCGACCCAAGGCTCTGTAGCAATCGGGAGTGCAGCTCATCCGCTTGCTCTTTCATCTCGTCCGTCACCTCTAGAAACAAAGCTTCAAAGGATTCACGAACAACGTCAACCCACACATTATCTGCAAGACACTCTGAAGGATGTGTAGTGTTGTTTTGGCTTCCCATGCGCTCGACAGCAGGTGGCGGAGCAGACTCTGCACTCTCGTTGGCATCCGGCATTTCCACATCAACAGTGTCTTCAGAGACCTCAAGGAGAGCTGGAGAATTTCTCAGCTCATATGCCCACAAGATGTGCGATCATTTGTCGTCACCAACTTTACCTCTCTTTTTTGGCCAGTCCCACTCCAAGATTGCGCATGAATGGAGGCCTGCAAGCGAGTGATCGCACATTTGCTTTTCTTCTCAAGCTGCTCCAATGTGACATTTCCAAACAAGGCTCCTTCACCATCAGGATTCGGGCTCCCAAGCATTTCCAACAAATGTTTCTCACACTCAGCATTTCGCTCTAGCGCCTGTAGTAGAAGAGCAAGCAACTCGAATCTCTGATTGCTTCTGTGCAATTTTAGCCTGTCGCTCTTCCTTCAGTTTTTCACGCTTTGCAAGCTGACACTCATGGTTTAGCATTTTCGCTCATTGCAAGTGATCTGCTTTGCTCAGTCTCTCCACTGTCTTGCCAGTTGCATCTCGATCACGTGGGCACCCTAGCACGTCGAAGCGCTCGTCGGTGACATGGCCATGCTCTAGCGTGCGCGCGCACACATCCTTGAATGTGTTATGAACTGTTGCCTGGTCGTCTAAAGTCTTTGCTCCTTGACATGTGTGGATCGTAGCATCAAGATCCGGCCAAGCCTTGGGCTTTGAGTCAAGAGCGTCAGCACGAACGAAGCCACCTATGACAGCCCTGCAGCCTGCCAACTATGATGAGGCATGTCAGCGCAGATGTTGTTTGAAGCATAAAGACAAAGCAAGAGAAGAGGAGCTTGCCTTTGTCAGCATGCTCAGAAGGCAAGCAAGCAAGCCTAGTGTTGGTTTCATCTTACGATCCTCCACCGAGCGCGCAGAAGGCTCTCGAAAGTGAGCCTCCATGCGATGCTTCAATTGCTCACAGCAACTGTCTTTCGCAGCTGCAAGTCGTGACTGCTGCTTGATTCCACGAAACAGGCTCATCAAATCTGCCATCTGCTGAGCACGCTGCTGCATGCTTTCCTTCTGCGACAAAGCTCTGTTTGCCCAGAGCACGAATCTTTGCATCAACCAAAGCTGCAAGCTGCGGAGCGCATCTGTCACACCAAGCAGTGCAATGAAACCACTCCGGCGCTGGAGTGTTTGGATCCCATCCACAGTCAACTTCACAAATCTTGGCAACAAATGGGTAGAGCACATGCTCTTGATGCTCTTCGAGCAATCGTTTCTCAACCGAGCCCCAGTCGCTGCTCATCGCGCTCGATCGCACCAACATGGTGCATCCGCGCCCTTCGTGCGCAATGTCAGATCCGCCGATAGTGAGACCAGGCACCTTAGTGACATGTGCTCCACTTGGGCACACACCAGAAGGAAGCTCTGACTCTGAGAGGCCAGCTCTTGTTGCCCAGATAGAAGCAACGCGCCCGTGCCCGGCCACAGCAAAGCTGAGGCAGATTCGTTGACCTCGAAAATGAGAGCCTTCAGCTCCATCCATGTCAACAGAGTGCGCAGACCTAGCAGCATACGACTCATCAGCATCAAGTAGTTTCCACTCAGCTTTGCCGGCGCCATTGTTGATGCCTTCAAGCCCAAATGCTGTCATGTCATCGAGCGCAAGCTGCGCACCAGGCTAAGCAGGGCGCGGAGGCTCTCCGCCGCTCACCTCACTAACGATTCGCACAAGTTTCTGGGCACCATCACTTGCCTCTTCAACTGGCTTCTTAAATTGGTTTGGTTGCTCATCCTTGCCAACAACAAGGCCAATCGACGGCTCGACACCGGCAACGCTGGTAGAGCTCCAAAGTGAGCGCTCTCCAGTGAGCCTTGTCATCGATTTCTTCTGAGCCTTCCCATGAAGAAGCTTCTTTGAGTGCCTGTCGCAGCACAAAGTAAAGTGTCTGTCAGCAGATGGCCTGGAAGGCTCGCGCTCTTGGTCGGGCTTCCACTTGCTCTTCTCCTCTGAGCGCTTCTTCGACAATTCAAACAATGCTGTGCAAATGTCGGCCTTGGAAAGTGACGTGTGCCCATCCTTTTCCTTTTCTTCACAGGCGTCCAAGAGCTCCACAGTTTCTGCCAGCTGAGGTTGACCTGTTGCTGCCTTCCATGCTTTCGGCAGGCTTCCTTCTCCCACCTTTCTGAAATCATCAAGTTGTTTCCACAATCTGCTGCAAGTAGACTTCCCAGCTGGCACCCACCCCTTGGGCACCCAGCACTTTGTCTGGTGTTTCAGGCTCGTCATCTTCCAACGGAGAAAGCCGACTTGGCTTTGTTGCAGACCGCTTCTGCCATTTCTCAACCCACAGAGCATGCTCCTTATTGAGCCCAAGTGTCTGATTCAGCAAAGATTCAGGATCAAAACTTGGCGCCTTCCTAGCAGTCGATGCGCTCTCAACTGTCAAGCGCTCTTGCTCGAGATTCTCCCGCCAATCATGAGAAGCCAGCCACAACACATCACCACCAGCAGGGCACTGATCATTAGCAAACTCCTGACCATAAGCACTGTTGCACTCCATTGTGGCATTGATGGCAGCCATTTCTTTCTTCATCAGCTTCACGCCACTCTCAAGGCGCGCCTTGACCAGCTCGGAGCAAAGAGAGATCCCTTCATTTGACTTGAAGAAGCCCTTGCATTTCGTAATCTCATTGGAATTCTTGTTGACATTAGCAGGAGGATGCTTCCTCTTTCTGTTGGATGACTGCTGGCCCCCTCTCGCGATGCTAGCTCTCTATGACAGTGTTGGCGGGCGGCATTGTGCGCGACAGAAAATTGTATTGTGAAAGCGAAAAGCGCGTGAAATTCAAATTCACACAGACTCAAATTGGAGCAAAAGATGATCATAACTGCATGTCACAATGCCATGAGCAGCTCCATTCAAAGCTGGCCCATTGCTTGCTGCCAAAGACCAATCGACGTCACGCGATGCCAGCACCGCCACAAGCGATGCAAGCCACGCCGCAACAACTCTTGCACCTCCAATTGCTCCAGAGGTGAGCAACGCCACAAGCATGCCTCTGAGCACTTGTAGAGGCATGGGCCTTCTTGAAGAAAGCAGCTTGGAGGGCATGGCAGCATCGCTTTCATCGGCAGCTTTTTGGCATCGCGGAGGCGTCACAAGTGCGTGTGAAAAAATTCTCAACTTTTGTGCGCTTCTCAGGCTATGGCGTTGCTAGCAAGGTGTCAGGAGGCTGTGGAAAGTCTGGCCGTCAGCCCAAATTTGCTAAAAATGCACCTTGGCGATGATGACTTTGGCAATGCTACATTTTTTGCAACAATTTTTGAGCCGGCTGGTGCGCGGCATCTGGGTGTGAGTGGATGCCGCCACGCAGCAAAGCTGGGCGCGCGCCTTTTGGCGACCATGGGTGAAGCTGGGCTTGCTAAAGTGCTTGCTTGTGCGTGCAATGTGCAAGAGCTGGGCAGCTGGGTGGCGCCCCCCAGCAAAGTTGGTCGGCACCATTTTAGCGCAGAGGCTCAATGCAAATGAGCGCTCTTCACCACCAAAATGCTTAGCCATGCAAAAGTCAATGCTTTGGTGAAAATTGAGCTCCAGCCAGACTTTCTGTAGCCTCCAGGTTTTTTTGTGACTTTCCTCATCAAAGCATCAAAGCGCCGCAGAGCAGCTGCAGAGCAGCCGCTCACGCAGGCTGCGAGCACTCACTTTGTGCAGTGCGGGCATTTGGATGCACGCCACGACATTTTTTGGGTGCACATCAAGATGCGTTGCATGCTGTGAAGGGGCGCTGTGCACCTCTGGGCCATTGGCCTCTGCGCAAGTGCTTGCGCGTGGGCCAGTGGACCAGAGGCACGCGACGCCCCTTCACAAAGCTGGAAGCACTTGCGCAGAGGCCAATGGCCCAGAGGCGCACAGCGCTCCTTCACAAAAGGCATGTTTGGGGGGCCATAGTTGCTGCTCATTGCAGCTGTGGGCTCAGCTCCCCCTGCCTCCACCCCTCTTGGCTTTTCACTAACTGCGCGTTGTCACGTTGTTAGCTTCTAACCTCTAGCTTGGTGAGCTTGTTTGCCTGTGAGGGGCTCACGCATCGCGTGGGCTTCTGCCTCCTTTCCTTGTCATGGCAGTGCTGCATCTCTGGCAGCCTTCTGCTCAGGTGTCGAACCTCTACGACCCCTAATGCGTCTTTTGTGAAGGGGCATTATGCACCTCTGGGCCATTGGCCTCTGTGCAAGCCGCTTGCGCAGAGGCCAATGGCCCAGAGGCGTGCGTTGCCCCTTCACACACATGACCAAACAATGGCAGTTTTCTCATGCTCTTTGATCTCTGGGCCTATGATGCTGCACCTGTATAACAAGCTAATTATGGTGGCTCTGGTGGTGCTCGATTCAAGCTCATGCGACAATCAATCAACTTTCACGTCCAAAATGACTCTTGGCGCCATTGAAAAGTCGACCACGATGATGCCATTTACGACCCAAATGTGGCACTCTCTTGCCGTTATCGCATGATACACTCCTTATCCATTATTTATATTGGTGGGTTGTTGCGCCTGCATGTCAATGGAGCGCATTTAAAGGCCCAATGTTGGCCGCGCCCTTTTTCCCGAATTGTGACTTTTCATTGACTTCACGATGATCAAGAGGCTCTCTTATAAAGTCTTGTAGACATTAGTGCCAATGGTTGGTGGATGGAGCCTTGAAATATGGTAGCAAAAGGCATCGATTCTCATGGTCATTGTCGCTCGAAATGGGTGATTTTCCCGCGCCAAGAGCTCCATCAAAAACTGGGTGTTCGACCTCGGGGCAGGCTCTGTAACATCAACTTGATAGTGATTGATGACACAGGAATGTTCAATAAACAGAAACGAATAGTTTGATACAGTGTGTGTTATTGGTGCGGGAAAATCGACAGCAAACGAGCGGTGACGCGTTGAGCGTTGCGCATGATTTGTCGCGGTGAAGTGCGCGCGTGCGCCCAAAATGTCACAGCCCAGTGCAAGCATGAACCACCTGCGTCTGGAGCATGCCATGCCCATGCCCACAGAAACGCTATGACCTTGTTCATCCTGCACTGAAGAGGGTCATGCCCAATGACCCATGCCCAGCCCAATGAGCACCTGCATCGTGCGCCAAGCCAGGCGCGCCTGACCTGCAGCGTGAGCTCCTCGACAGGGCCCTCAAGGATCAAGCAAGAGAGCACTGGGTGGCGTTTGGGCATGCGAGGGCACCTCAGCTGCTGCTGGTCTAAAGCAGCCTCTGCCAGCACCCACCTTAAGGAGGGCAATGACAACAGAGGCGCGCGGGCCCGGAAGGCTGCGGCTGCGGGAGCTCTCAAGAGGGGCGCGGGAGCGCCAAAATTTGACCCCACATGGCACCCAGCTGGAAGCATCACAAGCTATTCGAGGTGCCCAGATCAATGATGAAATCACCAAGCTGTGCGAGAGCATTGACACCCATGATGCTGCCGACCGACGGCGCTTTGACCTCCCGCTGGCCCTGCGACTAAGGAAGCCGCTGCAAATGAGAAGATGATGGCTACGCGATGCCAGAGCCTTAGCAGACAAGTCGGCTTTACAAGCAATGGCGGGGCAGACAACTCTGAGTGCTTGCTTCACCTTTCTACCAGCACCACATGGCGTGGCGAGCCAAGCGCTTGGGCTGCCTGCGCAGGCGCTCCAGAGCCACGCGCACAAACAACCCTTTTCGGTAGGGCACCGCCAGATCCTACATGAGCTAAGCCAAGTTGCTTGCTCTGAAGGTCTTATTCCTCTCCACTGGTGCAAGCAAACATGCTGTCTGTGTGGTGTCTCTCTTCAACAAAGAAGCAGTTTAATGCCTAACAATGTGTTTGTCGCTCGCTCAGTGCCGATTTTGTTTCGACTCTTAACACCATTTCCATTTTGATTGCAGGTGACTGCATCCAAAAATCCATGGCAGGAATCTTGACAACCATCTTTTGGCTACCTTGTAATGTCATCTTCGTGTCTATCTACATGGGGCTGATTGCCAACGGTTACTTCCCTTTCGCGGCTTCTGCTATCGCCAAGATTGAGAGAACATGAAAGACAAGCACTCACGCAAGCATGTCTTCAATCATTCCATTTCATCACCATTGATCCAAGGATCTAGATGTATTTTGTTAGAGGGAGCAGGTGTGTTGAATGATGCCACTTCCGAGGACGGTAGCGCAGACTCAGAGGAGCCCGATCCAGAGCTTGGAGAGATTAACAGCTGCAATCTAGACGAACATCCTGTTGCGAGTAAGAAGGATAGCGACGACAAAGATGATGATGAATTTGAAGTGCCGGCTCCGTATCCAATGTCCAGTAATATCTTCAATGCCACGCTCTCCACCTTTGGTGATGTGATCGATGCTGCTCATGCTCACACTTCAAAAATGGAAGATGACGAGGATTATGCCAAGGCTGCTGGTCGAGCCAATAGGTTGAAGATTCTTTCTCTCAAGACAAGCATGGATTCGCCGGCTGAAGTCGATGCTCGCCCCTGTTTTGCTCTTCGTACACTCGTCAAGGAGCGGCTGGCAGCAATCATTGCCACTGATGTCGGCCGTCATTGATGTTCAGCAAGACAACACGCTCTCAATCACCCTTGGTCGAGCCAAGTCTACAGCAGAAAAGTGGTTCATTCCTCGTCGTGCACGAAAGACATTCCTTCCGACTTGTCGCCTTTGAAGCTTTATTCTTTGTCGGTGAGCATGCACTGCTAACACGTGGTATTCAGGCACTCTTTGATTTATCGCCCGACGAGTTTCACCGAATCTTTTGTCCGTTAGTGGCCTCCATGGGAGATGCTGAGACTCTGGAAAGGTGGCTGGCAAGTACGGAAGTATTGGCAGACAAATACCTATCAGATGAACGCGTCTTGACTGAAGATTCTCTCTGCAAGGGACATCAGAAGATGACTGTGGCAACAAAGACGGCCAAGATGCCAGTAAACCAAGCGACCGCGATGTTTGAATAGTTTGATAAGCATACTAGTGATTCTGACTTACAGTTTCTCAAGAAAAGGAAATCTAGTGTTGCAATATCTTCAAAGTCCGCATTATAGTTTGTCCAGTATGTCCTTCATTGTAAATCCCACCAGAGGCGACACTTGAACAGCTTGAATACCACATTTTCGCCTACAGTCCATGACAATGGGAAGGGTATCATCAAAGAGTACAATTTCCTGTGGCTGTACTTGATAATGATTCTGAATGAGATTCATGTGATGTCGTTTAGCCCAATCACCAAAGAATGTTTGAAAAGGGTTCCTCCTAGCGTATGGGTTGTATGCCACTACGAAGAAAGAGTCTGCCACCTCGGGAGGAAGGTGTCTTTGTAAAACCGTCTTTGCAAGCTCGTCGCCGAGAATGTGCATGGTAGGAGTGATTCTTCTGCTGTACTCCGCTTCATCAGAGTGAGTTGCGATGGCAAGATGAAAGCCTTGTTTGTGCAAAGCTGGAGCCAGTTTGACAAAGTCTGGTGAAACTAGTGAGAGAAAGACTTCCAGAGGCTCTCCTCGCTGCATCCTACCTCGACTGTGTTGCTTGACAATGGTCAAGTCCATGTCAAAGATCACCACCTTGATACCACGTTCACGCAACCGCTCGATACTCTGCTGCACTAAATCATCGGTATTGGTCTCTTTCGTCGTCTCTCCACCAGCGGGGCTCTCGCTAGAAGTACTTGGATCTGTGCTGGACTGCTGCTCTAAGTCATCGGTATCGGTCTCTTTAGTGCTGGACATGTTTGTCGTGGCTACAGAAGGCGACTTATTGCTCTGACAGATGTGTTGAGAAGATAGGCGCGCGGCGGGGGCTGACGCGTGTCGTCGTTGCTCTGTAGTCTTTGGAATGGTAAAGGCGGGGCACTTTTGAGACTTGTTAGAGGATTCAGTGGCTTGTACAGTGGCTATAATGAGTGGAGCAAGGGCAGCACTAAGCAGTCTCATTCTCATCATCGAACACAGCGATTGTGAGCGAACGTCATCGCGTGCGCGGGTCGCGGGTCTGAATGAAATGAGATCTCGTGTCATGACACGTGTCGGAGGAGGAGGTCTGAGGGAAAACAGACGGACAATCTTCAAATGATTTTGCTAGCTAGCACTCTCGTCTCATTCTTCTTTTTAGTTGTTAGCTGTGTAGCTGGATCCTCACAGCTTATCTAGCTAGTGACGTTTAAAATGAACTGGTATCGGTAGCTAATTACTCTTAGAATGGGAAGAATCGGGTGGAGACGAAGCGGCGGATGCGGCCATTTTCTACAGTACCAATCGCTAGGAGCAAGTCTTGAGCTCCTCTTTGGCCATTTCACGGATACCTGGCTTTTCCACCTCGTTTTCAGACAAACTCAAGAGGACTCGTTTACGAGCGGCTTCCCGTGAAGCCTCGTCAGGAAAGTCTTGTGGTTTGCGCGAGTCCTCGAGAGTCAACTCACCATCTCGTGCTTCCAGCTCGTTGCCAATGACATCAAGCACAATTCTTGACAAAGCATAGTCGTATATGCCACGCAACAGTTCGTCGTCACCATATCCCAAATCCAAGCGAGTCAGATTTTCGAGCGATTCGACGCATACGGACAAGGAGTCATCGTACGGGAGATCCTCTTCTTCGTAGGGGTCGCGGGCAAATTCGTTGCCAAAATCATAATATTCACAACTCAAACAGTACCACATATCCAAATGTTCCAGGCTTTGAAATTTGGCAATACTCCCAACGCCTTCGGGATCAATCTCAATGCGAGGGAACGACAAGACCTTTAGAGTTTCGGCCAAGTGAGGAGCAACTTCTAGGATCTTGTCCATGTAGCCGGAAGACAGACTTCCACGCCCATTATTTTTCAAGTGAAGTTCTTGTAACGAAGTACATTGTGGAAGGACATCTAACAATAGATCCTGCGGTGGGACGTCCTCCTTTTTGCCTTTGCAGTTCCAGTACTCGAGGGAAGGTATCCACTGTTCCTTGGTGCCTTGAAAGCAAAGACTCTTGATAGAACTCAGATCCTTCTTCTTCTTAATCTCATTGAGATCTGCCGTGTCATTAAGTTCCAGTTCTGCGGGAATGTCTATATCGCTAGCGCGATATGGGTTTGCATAAAAGACTTTTCCGCCTCCACTTGCCTTGGATTGCTCGGCTAGGAGTCCAGCTTTGACCTTTCCTTGAAACTCGACACGAAGATTCTCCTTTTCCAGATAGAGTCGGTCTTCTTCTCTATCATTCTCATATTCTGATTTCGTCATGACTGTAACGATTGTCTCTTCATCGTTATCATAGTTTTCCAAGTCGGCAGAGTCCCATGGCGGCTCCGCGTCCCACTCTCCATCGTCAAACTCACAGAGTCCCTCGCGAATTTCCCGAGCCGCCTTAACGGCTTGTTGATACGTATCATACGACTCATCTGAAACTTCCACTTCTGTTCGGCAAATCAATTCGGCTTCATTCCATTCCCTTCCGCGATGACATCCATAGCTTGTTGGATACGTGCGAGTGACAATCACAAATTTGTCATCATCGGCGCGCGCCTTTCGTTTCTGGGAAATTTCCAAAGACATTCTCTCTTTTGTTCTTTTGCTGCAACTGGTTACGATTCTTGCTTGTACCGGTGCGAGTGTTGCGCCTGGATATGAATATTTCTTGTGCTGCATGCATGCGAGAGATCGATGAACAAAAAGGAAAAAAGGCCCCGAGCATCACTTCCACGTGTTCCGCGAAGGGTCCGGCCGGCGCAGGTCGGAGGCAGTTCGAAGATCGCCAACGCGCCTGTCGACCTTTCACTGGTTCTATCGCCAACAAACATCGCTGAAGACATGTTTGCGTTGAGAGCCACTCCAAGCTCAAATCCATCATCATGTTGCGCCTTGCCCCTGTAGTAGCATTGTGGCTTGGCGTGTTGCCTTTCTGTGTCTCATCAGTATGTGTGAAGGGCGTTCCAATGGACCTCTACTGCATTCAGGTTGGATCAATGATTGACAATGGACTTCCAACGCTAGAGTATGCTCACGAGCATACCATTCACTGTTTGGTGGATGTATCCTTCTGTCGTAACTCGGGTTTTGAAATCTTGGCACCAAACGACAACGGAACGTACGATAGAGCCGTTGTTCTGGACGACTTTGGCAATGAGGAAGTGATTCGGATTGCACGATCAGTCGGTCAGTGCTCCACGTGCACTGGCGACGGAACGCAACAAACAAACTTCTTTGTCACTGTTCAGGGAGAGCTAGTTGATGCCACAGGTGTGGGAGATAGTGACGTAGACCCGCCATTGCTTCAAGTCACAAGCATGACTGTCGATGGGACTTGTCCCACGCCTGCGCCAGTTACAGCGGCTCCCGTGACTTCAGCACCTACATCTCCAGCTCCTGTGGTGGCCAGTACTTCAACATCTGAACCAACCTCTTTTGAAGATTCATCTGCTCCATCCACTATTGTGGGAGTGGAATCTCTTGTGCCAAGTGTTGCTGACGAGATTGAATCCGCTGCTCCGACGGAGGTAGAGGATACCACAGTTCCAGTTAGCACACTTGCCCCTGTAACACCTGCTCCAACAACGCCTGCACCTGTGGCTGCATCGGTCTGCCTAACGGGCGTTCCAATGGATCTGTACTGCATTCAGGTTGGATCTATGATTGACAATGGACTTCCAACACTCGAGTACGCTCACGAGCACACCATTCACTGTTTGGTGGACGTGTCTTTCTGTCGTAACTCGGGTTTTGAAATCTTGGCGCCAAACGAAAGTGGAACGTACGATCGAGCAGTTGTGTTGGACGACTTTGGTAACGAGGAAGTGATTCGCATTGCACGAGCAGTAGGTCAGTGCTCCACGTGCACGGGCGGGGGAAGCCAGCAAACAAACTTTTTTGTGACTGTGGAGGGAGAGCTAGTTGACGCAAGTAGTGTAGGCGATAGTGACGCAAACCCGCCGTTGCTTCGAGTCACAAGCATGACTGTCGACGGGACTTGTTCTACAACCACTCCCGGAACGTTGACCACCGCGAATACACTGTCGTCTTCGGCCAGTATCAACAAACCGGACTCAACTAGCAGTATAGGGAGGAATCTGGTCTTCAATGCAGGATGCTTCCTTCCAGTGTTGGCGTTGCTGGCACTGTTGATCTGATTGTCTATTGTTTCCTCCTAGGTTATCCTCCCATAAAACCCCAACTAGAAAACAGTTTCGATTATGAATACATGGAACTATCTAGAATGGAGCTTTCAGGCGTTCTTCATACAGGACAGTAGTCGCGCAAGAGCCAGACACTGTATTACCATCATGGCTTCGAGAGCAAGAAATATGGCATTCGCGTTTTTACAAATACTACACTCTTTTGAACGTGCTTCGTTCCGAAGAGGAGCCTGAGAGTGTGCTCTTATTCCTTTTTGCAAAGAGAATGCCCGCCATGTCCGGGGAAAATAAGCGAATCAAAGTTTTTAAGCTGAATACCACTCTCTCAGTTACTCATGTACTCCAAAAGAGCATCCATCTGATCCATTACATCGATAATGGTCTCTTGCTTCCAGCTCTTTTCGCCGTACTTCTCTTCCACGCGCTTCTTCAGTTCATTTGCTCGCTTCCTTGCATCCTCGTCATCGTCAACCTTGCCCAAGGCATCAATCACTACACGATACGAAACTCGGTCTGGCCCATACTCTAACTCACCAATCTCATGTAGCTTTAGCATTCGATGAAGTAGCTGTTCGGCGTCCTGTGGAAGGTTCCAGTTGGCATAGCATCTCAGGAGACTGCGATAAGAAATCATGTTGGGTTTAATGTCAGGCACGCCGTCTTCGTGTAATTCTTTCATCCTATTAACAAGAGTTTCGGCGCGCAAGACTGACCATACTCGGTCTCCACTACGTGCGAGCGAGTCTGCCAACGAGAGTGAAGTAAGAAGAAAACACACGTCAGCAATCGTGCCACCAACACAAGAACAGCAAACGGAACTTGCTATACTCACCGAGAACGTAGTTGTACGAAATCTTGTTTGGACTTTCACTAAGTTTTCCAGACTCATATAGCGCATGCATGTGTTTTAGTAGCTTCTCAGACTCATTCGCCATGGAACGATTCGCACATGCCCCCAGAAGACAATTGTACGTAATCACATTCGGAGTTACGCCAGACTTAATCATGCGGTCCACAAGAGCCTTTGCTCGAAAAGGTGCATCCACTTCGCCACTTTTTGCCCATGCATACATGGCACAATTGTACGCTACTGTATTCGGTGTGACATTGTCATCTTCTTGCATTTCCACCAACAAGCGTTCTGCTTCCAGCGGTTTTCCTTCTCTTGCATATCCATTGAGAACTCCGCAGTAATGAAACTTGTTTGGTACAACACTTCGCTCTCTCATTCGATTTAGGAGAAGTTCACCTCGATTAGCATATCCACTCTTGGCCAAGGCATCAATCACACATCGATAGTTGAGGTCGCTCGGTCCTCGCTTCAGCTTTCCTTCATCCTCAAGCTTCAATACTTGTTCAAAAAGCTCCTCGGCCTTTTCACCCATGGCGTGTTTGGAATACAAATTGAGTAAGTTTGTATACGACACCATATCCGGTCTAGTACGGCCATTCATTCTCTTTAGCAACTGTTCAGCACGTTCCACAACCTTGTTTTCATTTGATTTTGACAGAGCGTCCAAAACACAATTGAATGCAACTGTGTTTGGTAGAATGTTTCGATCCATCATGGATTGAAGCAGCTGTTCAGCCTTTTTAGCATCTCCACGTTTGGCGTGTCCGTTGAGTACTGCACAATAGTGAAACGCATTTGGCTGAATCATTGCGCTATTCTTGAGAATAGCTTCGGCACGAGCTACTGCATCCTCGTCTAAACACTTTGTCATGGTCACCAAGACTTCTGTGAAAATTTTGACATCCAAAAGCTCGCTTTTCTGCAATAGTGGTAATATTCGTTCCAGTATGTGTACAGCTGAGGATGGGTGTTGTTGACTGGCTCGAAGGATGTTGAATACCATGCCTATGGTAACGACTTGCTCCTCTTCATCGTGCTCTAGCATTCGCTCCAAGAGCAACAGAGCCATATCTGCTCCTTCTTGTTTGTTGAAATTCTTGTTTATGTGAAACCATATTGCATTCTTTGCGGACAAGAGTGTAGAGTCGTCCCAATCAGTCGTCTTGAGCAACGCATCTGTATGCTTGTTCATCAATGCTTGCGCGCGCTCCGGTCGAGTACCGGAAAGAACCGACACTGAATATTCCGTCATGTTGTACTGAAATAAACAAGAATTTGTTTGTAACAAAGCTAGTGAAGATTCCAAGCTTTCTACTGAAACGTCACTGAGTGGATGATGTCGGCACGTTCGCAACACGTTCCAGACAACGCCTTGCTTGAGAATCGTGGTGCCGCTTTCTTGCTCCTCACGCAGCAGTTTCTCTAGTAGCTTCAACGCTTTTTCAGGATTCTGTTTATCTCTCTGTGTATAGTTCCAAATGGAATTCAGAGCTCGGCGCTGCGCTTTTCGACTTATTTGAGGAGAAGGCGCCGACACGGAAAAGGCGCCAACTGATGTGGCGGCACAAAAGAGAAGCAAAATCATTAGCAAAATCGTCACTTCACGGCTATATTCATGGCGTATACGTTTCATCTTTTCTCCTATCAAGAGCTCTGGCCAGCGGTTGATTAGAACAGCAGAAGAGCAACAAGGTGTCCATCGCATCACGCGTGGATGATGCCATGACGCACGTCAGTCATTTCGAAATGACTCTCGTAACAACAAAAAAGTGTCAAAATCGATCGTTCGAACTTGCTGAAGAAAGCCAGATTACATATGCTAATCAAATTCACATGGTACTACAAAGCTAGCTTGTCCTCTGATCTACTACCTTCTATTGCAGCACAGCTTCCCTCTTGCACAACTTTACCGGAGCAAGGCACTGTTCATTTTACGCAATAAACCATGCCGTTGTACGGAAAGGTCGTCTTATCTTCAATTCCTTTTGGTACAAGTTCAAATCATATCCCATATTTTTGTAGAACTCTACATTACCGTCGTGGCATTCAAGATACAACGGCGTTTCTCCCGCAATGGCAGCAGTGGCGGCGCTCATGAGCTTTCGTCCGACGCCCTTGCCTTGTGCATCATTCGACACTCCTAGGACTTGCACATGCCAGTGAGGAGTCTCCTTCATGAGTTCCTTGTGACAATCTGCTGTCCCTTGAGAGAACGCGTCGAATCGAGCCGCCACATCCTTACCCATTTGCACCGGAGCAGGAACACCCAAGGGAGTGACGGAGAGGCAAAAGTGTATCATGAATAAAAGTGAATTCGTGTAAGGAGGAATCAATGCAAGTGCACCCAGAAACTTTCCATCAGTGTCTCGAGACACGAAAATATGACCGAAGTGTTCCGCAAAGGTCAATACGCATTCTAGCATGTAGAAGGTTGCTTGCGTATGCTGTTTTTCATTGAGATTTGTCTTGAAGTGTTTGCCACCAACCATCCAAGCAAAGTCATCACCTGCGAGAAAGACAGCCTTCGCTGCGATTCGCTCCTCTTTCGTGAGCCGCAAAACCACTTGAATGCTTTCGTCGACGCCGGGAGGCAAATCTTCTGTTTTCACTCTTGGAGCTTGTCGTCGAAAGAGGCGCCAAAGGCCGCCTCCTGTGAGAGCCAGCGCAGATGACATCAGTAGAGTTGTCATGTTCCAGCTTCAATCGTGTCGATCGAGGATGTTCCGAACACCAAAACATGTAGCTATGGGTCCTTCTGAACAAATTCACTTCCCATCCGTCTCATATAGCTCGCTTATGCCTTCCACCACCGAAGTTATGTACTCCAAGTCATTTGATTTTGATAGCCGATGGTCGCCGTCCTTGCGAAGAGTCACTTGTACGTTACTACTAGGACCGTCAAGCAGTTTAGCAAGTGTCTCTGATTTTTGAAAGGAAACATCCTTGTCCTTTTGACCGTGGATCAGGTGTATAGGGCACTTGATGGGAATACTTGTCTTGTTCAACAAGCACCATTGCTGAGCATCCTCCATGAGTTTGCTCGTGATGGGATAAGGCTCGTCTGAGTATTGTGACGGCCGGTAAAACACTTCCGTAGTTTTCAAGTCATGTTTGTCTGCCCCTGATAGTTCGCTGTAGATATCACGAGTAAAGTCAGGTGCAGCAGCGATGCCGACGATACCAGTCACTCGATTGGATCGTTGCAGTGCCACGTGAAGTGCAATCCAGGCGCCCATGGACGAGCCAACCAGAATTTGTGGACCACTTGTGAGAGTATCCAATACTTTAAGCGTATCTTGAATCCAATCCGACAAGGTAAGCTCCATAAACTCTCCAGAAGATCTGCCGTGCCCTCGATAATCGAACCTCACGAACGGTCGATTCATTTGTTGGCAGTGTCGTTCCATTGCCATGGCCTTGCGACCCGCCATTTCAGACCGAAATCCATTTAAAAATACAATGCCAGGAGATATGCTGCCGTCTGTGGAATAGTAAGCGATTCTTTGGCCATTTGCAAGCTCAAGATACCGCGGACATGACATGATCAGTGCTTGAGTGACAGGCGCCACCAAAAGGAAGACCAGAATGAGCGTCGCAAAGCCTATCCAGCAGAACAGAGCATTCATCTATCACTTCCTACTGTTAACCATGCTATCAGGGACTATCAGTAGCTCACAAGGCCCATTGCGACGAGCGGCAGCAAATACGTCGCGCCGTCGCTCCCTTCTCAATTGCTGTCGGTCATCAAGTCGTGAGTTGGCTCCGAGTCATGAGTCATCGCTCAAGCTAGCTAGCTCCTCTCCTGATGCCTTTCGCGCTTTGGCTAGTAGCTACTCATCATTTCCGATGTTCCAAAGACCAACAGAAAGAGATCAGACAACATTTCTAGGAACTGGCTGCCAATAAGGTAATGCTAAGTGCGATCCTAACAAATGCATATTACTCGGTTAGCCAGCTGCTTTCATTCCAAAGAGGATATCCTAGAATACGAAAGTCGTCAGCGTAGAGACGAGAGATTGTTTCAGCTGTCTTGCGATTGTAATGCTCTCCCAATTTATTAGACGCCCCAGTTGCGTGGACGTTGCCAGTCGTGACACCCACTTTGTTTGGATCTATGCTTCGAAGCATATCCTTGCAGTCGCCCGTGGCCGAGTAGTAACAGGCTTGGCCAGAGAATTGTTCCCATCCGTTACTAAGCAAAGAAGATTGTATTCCAATCTGCTTTACGAGACAAGGGAACCAACAACTTTGCTCCTCTACTCGTATAACCGTGACCTCTTGTGCAGATAGTGTCGGTGTGATGCATGTTTCCACTTGTTGACATAAATGATGGCTAATGCCACAAAGATTCCCATGCCTTGTAAGCTTCAATTCAATCTCCTCAACGAATCCTTCGAACGATATCTCTGGCTTGATACCATGCCAGCCATGTGTATCGCAACCCTTCTGACCATCGCTGATACATGCATTTACAACTTTCTGTAGGTACATGGAGAGAATGCGCGTGTATGGGTTTCTTGCCACGAAATAGACGTGGGTTTCCTCGCTATTGATACTGTGATGTTCCCAATGTCTCATATCATTGTCGACGGCATAACCACTAATGGCAGGCTTTCTGTTCCATGCAGCAAACACGAACCCACCGAATTGCTTATTTCCATTCTTTTGAGGAACACATAACAGTGGGCGTAGACCTTCCGAGTCTCTGACGTCAGGAGGAAATGTGAACAAATGTGCTCTGGGGTTCATGGGCAAGTTCTCTACCAGGTCCTTCCGATCATGTTCCGGCAATTGTAGTCCCATACCCATACTACAGTTTGTAAAAATAGTCGAGTTTGAGATGGAGGTGAGTTTGGAAGCTTTGCCCGAGTCTGTGGCGGGAAGGACCTCACAAGTTGACGTGATGGTAGGTTTCGGTTTCTTAGTTACATGCTTCAATTTGACCTTTTTGCCAGTATCTGATGGTGTAGCAAGAAACTCGGGTTTCTGAGCAGCAATGGCGTCGTTGTCCGTATCAGATACTAGTGCTCCGACGTCTGCTACTTCGTTTAAAGTATTGTTTGTATGGAACGATTGATGAGGCGGCTGTGCATTAGTTGCCGTGGGAAGTCCGTTCAGGCACAGCAACAAACCAGCAAGCAACGACATGGCCATCAGCACTCTAACTTGCCGTCAGGACGACTCTGATTCTTGGGCGACTCCTGGGCCCGGAGGCAGAGGCCGGTGTGAGCCCTCTATAAGGCATTGTCTGTTTGTTTCACCATCGCGATCGCGGCCATTATATAATACCATCAGCATTCAAATAAAACTATAACGTGCAGTAACACACATTTATTTGAACGACCGTTGGGCCGTTGGGTCTTGGTTTTCTATCGCCGGGCGCGGCGAATCGAAAATTTTCGCTTTACACGTGCCAGAAAATTCGTCCGTTATGCATCGCGCACGTGCCAGAAAATTCGATCGTTACACGTATTAGCATGCACCGCCATCATCCTTATTTCCTATGCCTGGTGATGCATGTTGTGTCGATAAGGTAGCTTCGTCAATCGAATCAAGCAAGTCATGAGTGCAGAATCGGCTTCGCCTTCCCGCTTGTCGCCCTTGTCACGTAAGTTACCGCGGCTGCTGGCGGGCCTTTGCTTCATTCAAATACTCCTACCTGAATTCGCATTCATGAAACACCTTCGAACCAAGACCTTGGAGATCCCGCAAGCTGGATTCACCAAGGAAAGAGCAAGTTTCAACTACACAGCCTTCTGGGAAGCTGCTACGGAAGCTGCTCTTGAAAGCAAGAGAAACGAGGAGGAGAAGCCACCCACCCCTTGTCCCAAGGTGTATGTGTATGATCTTCCCTTAAACTCCATTGACACATTGAAGCACCCGCGTCAGTTTGGAAGCGAGGTTGTGCTTGCAAGCAAGGATAAAATGTTTCAAGGATATCTGCACGGGACGAATCAGTATGCCTTCCCATCCATACTGGAGCGTCGACTGAACGAGTCCAAACTATGCCGGACACTTGATCCTGAACAAGCCGACTTGTTCTATGCACCAGTATTATCGGCACCCAAAGGAAATGGAGGATGGAACTCAACCTGTCACGAGATTTCTGGGGAAATGGTTCGCGATCAACTACCTCATTTGAATGCGACAAATGCTTGTCGACACTTTTTTGCGGTTGGGAAAGGTCACACTGACATTACAAGCTGCGACGGCTGGTTCTCCAATCCAATACGTGAACTAAAACCATTTTCACGACTGGCATACTCCAACTTTTCATTTGTGGTGGACTCCCAAGGTGGCCATCATTATGACGGAGGCGATACTACAAACACGAAATATCCGAATCTCTTATCGGTTCCATATCCAAGCAGCTTACATTTCCATGCCCAAAAGGATGTACCACATTTTCCTAGTTCTGTCAGGCGAAGAAAGAGTTTAATGTCGTTTATTGGAAAAGACAATCACGGTGATACAGGGGTGCGACAGAGAATCCACAAGCTGTGCGACAAGTACAGCGATACAAAGGTGTGCGACTTTCGAGTGAAACTCGATCTAGTTAAAGACCCCACAGTAAAGTCGAAAGCAGTATTCTGCCTCGAACCAGCTGGAGACACGCCGGGAAGGAAATCAATCGCCGACAGCATAACATTTGGATGCATTCCTGTTTTGTTCTCAGAACTAACAGACGACGTAGCTCCTTGGTTTTGGCTTGACTGGAAAGATCGTGGGAGAGTACTTGTTCCGAGAGAAGAGTTTGTAGCTGGTCGTATCGACTTGAAGAAACTACTGTGGTCTATTCCGAAAGAGCTTCTCGAACTGATGCAAACGACGTTGCGGCAGAAGTCACGTCGATTCCAGTACAGCTTGGATGATGATCAAGGAGATGGCGTGCGAATAATCTTGGATAACCTGCATGGTAAAGCACTAGAAAAAGACCGACTTGGTCTCTGCGGATACTAGGAGAATGCCCTCGCATTCTCACGTTACCGGCACCGTATGTTAGAAAAAAGACCGAGCAAATCTTGGCTTTCGATACCAGAAATGACCTCAGCCCTTAAGCAGACGTGTGTTATCTTATCATACGGAGTAATATTTAAAGGAACACATATGAAGTGGGGGCTCCCTGTCTCTTTCTGTATTGTGATGTAGGGCCAAACCAAGCGCATGCAAGACCGCCATTGTCATCTTTGCTTTTAGCGAAGCGCGTGCTTGCAGAGCTATATTTTTCAATTCTGAGGACGGCTCGTGTCGCTAAATGACCCGCTCGACTCTTGATGCTGCACCAGCCAGTGCATGTGGCTGATGCCAAGCAAGTGATGGGCGGTGGGGGGGGGGGGGGCACCTGAGGGGCTCAGGGCAGGGCCAGGGTGAGCAGCTGGCTGGCTGAGTGGCGCGCGCTGGCCCGCGGTGGCTTGCTTGCAAGGCTCAGCTGCCAAGTGCTTGGCGGCGCGCCTTCTGGAGCCCGTGGCATCATCACTCGCTGGCCAGTCAGGGCTGCACGCTGGGGCTGCTGAGAGCCCCAGCCAACTGCCAAGCAAGGGGCAGCAAGGGGCAGCAAGGGAGCCATCAGCCTTGCACCAAGGGCGCTTGCTTGCCTCTCTTGGAGGCTGGGCGCGCAGAGAGAGGGGCTGCTGGCTGCCCCCTCCCCCCCCTTGGCCCTCTGGGCAGTGCTGGTGAGGAGTGAGGCAGCTTGACAAGGCAGCAGCGCCCCCCTGAGAGGCAGAGCGAGGGCGCCTGAAGAAGAGCGCTGCCTGGGGGAGAGCAGTGGGGGGCAAGCTGCCCCCCCCCCCCCCCCCACCCACCCCCCACCCACCCTTAGTCATGCGCTGACGATGCCCTCCGGCCCTCTTGAGCGTGGCGGGGGCGCCAGCGATGACGAGCCCGCTTCAGCGGCGCTGGTGCCAGCAGCAGACAACAAGAGCAAGGTGGCCTGAGAAGGCAGTGATGCCCCCCCCCCCCCCAAGAGGCAGAGCAAGGGCACTGAGAGTTGCCTGCGCTTGGCAGGGGGGGGGGGGGGGGCTGGGGGCCAAGCCGCCAGCCGCCCCCGCTCGACCGGGCCGTTGCGGCTGCTGCCAAGAGGGGCGGGGCATTGCAAAGCCTGCCCAGCAGAGCAGAGTGCACATCTGTTGTTGCTTCCTGCTGTTAATTATGACATCAGGGATTAGAAAAGTGTGCACAGGCTGTTGCTGGATTGGCCGTCAGTCAAGTCATGACTTCTCTTCGAGTCACGGTTAATAAGGTTGGTGCTAAGGATCGTCGCAGGAGAGCCTAGCTTGATCCTCCTGCTTGGGTTCACTGGCTAGCTACTGTAGTAACAATTTACACCAAAGTATAGCTAATTAGCTACAGTAGCTAAACTTTCTCGGTGCTAGCTCTTCGACATGCTGGATAGCCATCCATGTTTTTCGGCGCACTGTTCTTTCATTCTAGCATGTTGAAACTTTGACAGTATCTAATAATGCTTCAATCTCTTTTCCAATCACGTCGCCTGCTGCTAGATCTGCAATGAACGGAATGCCACTCGTCCCATGGGAAGCTCCCAGTATTGCTCCAAGAACTGCACCTCTTGACGTCGAATGTCCACCCAGCATTGCATTTTGTAGTAGTGCCTTCTTCGGATCTTCCTTACCATATTTGTACGCCAGGTACAAAACAACATGAAAGCCTTGTTCACAATAGCAGGCACCTGATAATCTTGATTTTCCGGTGCCCCAGCACATAATTTATTTGTCGCTTCCTCGACCATTCGATGAATAAAGTCCTTGGTTGATTCATCCGTCGTCAACATGTGCTGCAACCACTTTTCATGTTTGGGAATATTGTGTGGACCGTGATTATTCACGTAGCTATCTCGTTGTTGTCGACCAGTACACTTGGGAGGTCGTAGCTTTTCCATAGCACGATCGAGTGCTTCTCGTAGTTCGGCCCCCTTGAATAGCTCTAACAACAGTGGAACCAACACTGTCACCACCATTGTCACTGTAATACTACGATGCGTCAACATGTGATGCTCTACAGCACGGCCTGTAACCATGGCTTCGGGTTCATCGGCATAAGCAACAATGATTGGAATACACATGGCCACACCATCAAGTGATCCAATACTCCATTGATCGCGCTGCGTCATGGCACAATTCCGAAGTGCCGTTCCCTTCGATGCCTCCTTGAAGAAATTCCGCATGAATACATCGAGGTAGGTATCGTTGTGAGCTTGTACTTGGTAGGGATCTGTTTCGGGATGAGGTTTGGTCGTCATGTAGACTACAAGTCGTTCTAGAAACTCCTCGGGATCATAATAGTCTTGCTTGTCGACATTTCGTTCACCAATATATCGCATCAGCAATCTCGCAATACACATGTTGGCTGTATTCTGTCCCTTTTGAAGAGTTGATGATAATGAATCGTCGTCTGCGACGCCACAAATTCCATGATATCTCGTTCGCCTATATCTTTTCAGAAGGTTTTGCGTGAGGCATTCCTTCATAAAGCGAGCTTTTCATGCTTTCAAACTTCCAGCATAATCATTCCTTGAACCATGCTTTCTGGATGGTGTGGTTTGGGCGCCATCATTTCCGTGATTTCACCATAGTCTTTGCGAAGCTTGCTCGGCGAATAATACCAATGAACTGGCATGGCTACTGCATCACCTACAAGCATGCCGTAGAGGCTTCCCACCATGCGATCTCGAATCAGAGAAGGAGGCATCTTCATGTAGAATATATGAGTGGCTGTTCGATGAGAGAGATGCGCGCCGCGTCTCGGAGGAGTTTTTGAATTTTCGGGGGGAGAAATAAGATTCCTCTGTAGAAAATGTCTTGTCTTTTACGTGACACCTCAAAGATCCACCCCCGCGTTTTCGGCTGGAATTGATGTTTTTGATGGGCATCACAAGAGCACCGCGGCCGCCGCAATGATAACAAGGGGCCGTCTCGGTGTCACATTCTGTTAATGCCAGTTTGTTCTTCATCAATTTGAGATGGTTCTGGCCTACCAGTACAACTGAATGGCTGTTTGATCCTTTGCTCTTGGATGCACCAAGTGATGTTTCATGTCGTCGTTCTGGCGGCTGTTCAGCCGCGCTGTTTCGGTATTTCCTGCTACAATAATGGGTCTACTGTAGTCGCGGGCACTGGTGCTAGTTATCGTTTTATGAATATCTTATAAACATTATACAGTTGATGGCTGAGACCCCCAAAGAGGAAGATTGCTCAATGAACCACTCCAAGCCGGAAACTGTCATCATCAACGTGATGACATTCTCGCAAACTCACTTGAATTCCTTCAACATCATTGGTTATGAAAATCATCCAGTGTGTAAACGTGAAGCAAACATGCTAAGATACGGCAAAGCTGCCGGCTACGACTGGATGCTCAGCAGCCTTCTTCTCTCGTCTGGGCCTCCATGAATCTCCATCGTAGATAAACCAGGTGGACCGGTTTGGCAGATCCTTTGTTGGAATCACTTCATCCCTTCAACTTGCCTCCTTCCTTGTCAATCTCCACGTATTCGGGATCGTTCTGGCACTTGATTCCTGTCGCTTCAATTGGCGGGAAGGGACCAATGCTGTAAGGAGCTCCCGTGTGAGTGCCAGACACTTGAACCTTGCTTGTGACGGTGCCGTCCCTCAACTCGACGGTGTCACTCCAGGCAAAGTAAATTTCAGGAAAGGCCTCGACGACATGATTCACGACTTGTACAATCCCCATGACATCTCTCTCTTTGCCTTCCGCCCAAAGGTGCGACGCTCCAATAGCACAACGTAACCGTGGGATGACCAGAGCTCTTAATCCAGGATCCAGGACATGATGATGATCGCTGTTATGTATGTGTTGAATGTAATGTGTCAAATGCGTCACGCGATTGCATCAGTAAACGCGCTTGAATGCAGGTTGACATTTTTCTCATCATCACCCCACAAACTGAAATGTGCTAGTTTGTTTCTCCTTGATTTTAAGTTTCTGGGGGCATCTTGCTGGACGTCCTAGCTACGCTAGCTAGGTCTATGTATAGCCCAACTTCCGCTGTAAAGTATGCTAATCTTATATACATATATCCAATACCAATAATACCCTGTCTGTAGTATGCTTCATCTTTACTCCTCCCTCGTTTCCTCAGTATTCCTCTCTTCCTCACCATTCAACACCATTCAACACCAGGCGTTTTCAACCCGAGAGCGGCCAGATTCCGCCCAATTCTGGATCCGTCTCGGACATCAGTTTGAAGTCACTTTCATTAAGATCAATGCCGACTTCATTGACGAGAGCATTGAAGGCATTCTCCATGATGAGAATCGGTTCCAACTCGTCGTAGTGAAATTGACCACCGTAATCATCACAAGCAGCTACTCCTTTGAGGGCTCGCTTGCATGCATCGGTAAATAGAGTGTTGGCATTGACGACTGATCTGGGATCACATCCGATATGCTTGAGGTTCTTCAAAGCCTCCATTACTTGAAATTGAATAGCAATGGCGATAGCTTGCTCCCCAGAGAAAAAATGCAAGATTAGCGCTTCGACCTGCTGCAAAAGATCGCGAAACAGCTCAACCTGCTTCGCTTTGATTGCTTCCTTGGTACCTTCACGACGATAAAGTGCTGTAATCTTGTGGTCCAGACTGTTTCCAAGCTTGTTTGGAAAGTAACACTTGACGCCGGACTTGAGAGACAAGACTTGATCCAACGGAAAAGTATCGCACATTTCATCGCACAAGTCGCATCCACCAAAGATACAGCCTTGTTCTTCCCAATTATCGTGTACTGCAGGAAGACCAAAGATCTTCATACTTTGAGGAATGGAACCAGTGCGGTATGCCTTGCAGAGAGAGCGAATCATGGCAGCATAGGTTTCGTGATCGAGTGGAAAGATATTACCATGGGTTCGAGTATAGTATCCATTAATTCCATCTCGGAATGAACGGGATTGCTCTTTTGCAAAGTTGTCAATGAGAGCATATGTGCGAGCCCCTTCACGAGTACATTCCTGGAGACCCAGTCGACGAAGAATGGCACGCTTCCTCTCGCGCTCCCCCTTGGCAAGAAAGACACTCTTGATCCTCGGCAACACTGATAGAAAAGTTGCCAGCTTGTCCTCGCCCACCCATTCATGAATTTCTAACTCCTCTCCAAAATAGCCAAACACACAAGCGATGATGATTTCATCAAGTTGGCCATCTTGGAGTCGTTTCGCCTGACTGTCGGTGAATGCTCCTTCGGAAGTAATGTACAAGGTACGAATAAGAGGCATGACTTGATGTAGAAAAGACGTAGATACTCGTGCCATTCGAGCTACATCATCATAGGTCGAGTACTCGAGGACCTGAGCCCAAACTTCGGGAGGAAGCACTTCGCCACCGCTGCCTTGTAGTTCCTGACGTGTTGCGCCAAAATAAGCGTTTGTTCCTGAAATGAGCGACTTGAGCTTAGAGACCCACGACATGGCAAGACTCTTCACAAGCTGAACAAACACAAGCGCAATCGAGTCTTGATTGATGGTAGCTGGAACGCCCTGCTGGTCTCTGTTTTGAGCATCACTGAAATGAATGTGTGCGCGCGCGCAGGAGAATGAATGAAACAGAGCATGAGAAACGATGTATCATTCCTACGGGTACACAGTCTGGACGGAATAAAAGTCCACACAACTGGCTTGGTACTTACATGATGGATCTATTGAGTTCAGTAAGTTGCGTGAGAGCGCTTGCGCCAATTCCACGGACTGATGTCGACTCGTCAGAAGGAGATGGCGATTCGACGCTTTTCTGTTTCTTGCTTGCCGGCGCCATGGTCAGATATTGTCAGAGTGGCAAAGAAATGAGATAAATGGCAAGTGCTGTACACGTATGGAAGAAGAAAAGGGCAGCAACAGCGACGACCTTGGCAACGCGGCGACTTTTATTTGCAATGCTGCGCTCATCACGCACGCATGCACGCACGCTCCAAAGATTTGGGAACTCAAACCTCGACACCAGTCCTTTGAAAGGACCTCAAGTAACCTTACTAGCGCTTTGCAAAGGTAGACTTAGATAGAAGAAGATTATGTACTTGTTAAATGTATTGTAAAAAGGTCAAGAACTGGTGTTCGTTCGGAAACTGAAACCAGCAAACGTTGTGTTCTCTGAAAGGATGACTGAAGCTAAGACGAATAGAGCAAAAAGAAGTGAACGGTACTGACATTGTAACAGCACAAAGGGCATACTCCAGAATCACAGAATGGACAAATGTCGCAAAAGTGACCACAAGACTTGAAATAGATAGTCTTGGATGGCTGATGGCGACAATCCGGGGAGAGTGCTGCTGCCATTGCTGATTGCTCCAAATCCAGTCCGATTGTACTCCGAAGCAAGGCTACATTGCAGTCCTCGGTTGAATAGACATGACGACGATGCTTCATCTTTGGGACCAAGCTTATCAACATCACTTCTTGTATGCACAGAAAACTTCGGATCTCTTGTCACTGTGTAATAGTCTGCTCAAGCCCTGCTCGACGCTTGATGTCCTCATCGCACACAAGAGTATGGAGTTGCTGACGACAGCAAATGAACCGAAGCTGCTCTCGAGTATGGCACCATAAGAGCGTCCACGCTACACTCAAGAGTCTTGTTAAATCCAGAGAGCCTGCAAAGTGAGTACTGAGGTGAGTTCCATCAAGACGACTTGATAGTCATGACGGCTTGTTGTGACGACGACGGCGCCACTTTGTTTCAAGAAGTTCATAACTTTCATGATAGCATCTCTCAGATGTTGCTCCTTCTCAGAAACGGGTACCACCGATATCTTTGTTTTCTTCTTCGGGTTCGTTCTCTTGGAAAAGGACGACGGAGTGCTGTCAGTGCTGTCAGGCGACGCTTGCCTTTCTCGTCGGAGCACGGTTGGCACGAGTCGCATGGCTGTTGGTTCTTTATGGTCGAAGTTCTCAATCAAGACAGTGCAGAGTCCATTCTTGCTCTCAGCTTGTTGTGTCTGCAAGATGGCGCCTCGGTTGATGGACGATGGTTGCTTTCAATCAGAGAATTCGCTGAATGAAATTTCAACTCTAAATGACAAAAATTGTCAAGTGGCTTTCCACGATCCGCAGCTGCTTGTCACAGGGTGCAAGACTGTCAGCCTCTTGCCCCTGCACTGGCTGCCACAGCGCAGCCTTGCAAGGTGCTTGCAAGCTGGCCAGTAAGAAGCGGGGCATGCGGGGCGGGGTGCCGCCAGCAGCCTGAGCGCGAGGGCTGGCAGGCGCAGCTGGCTGGCTTAGCCCGCTGGGGGCAGGCAGGGCATGGCTGACTGGCTGGCTGGCTGACTGGCTGGCTGGCTAACAGGGTCATCAGCTGGAGGGGGGGGGCTGAGCAGCCGCGCGGCAGGCTCAGCTTGGCTCTACTGGCCCCAGGCGCTCTGTGGCCTTTTAAGCCCCCGCGCATGGCGCCCAGGCTCTGGATGCTCAGATAGCCTCTCTTGTCAGCAGCTGCCTGCATAAGCTCATGCAAGCAGCAGGGGGGGGGGGGGATGTTGCAGTTTTTGGCGATGGGCCAAGCAAGATTTGTGGCAACCCTTCTCTTCTTCGCGCCACAAACTTCAAGCTCACCATGGCGGTCAAAAGTCGCCGTCAGTGCTTATTGTGGGCATCAGTAGTAACAATATTACCTGTTGCAGTGTCATTCCATATCATTCCAATGCATAAGAGGGCATTCAGTCAACAGCAATGGCCTCGGCGAGCAACGCTGATGCTGCCCTCGTCGTCGTTGGTGCCTCGGCGGCAACTGCACGCAACAATAATGTGCTCCAAAGTCGGCAACAAGGACGAGATTCAAGGCACCAAGAAAGGAGGGACAGCATCCATTCCAAATCTTACCACCTCATTGGTCAAGCCCATTGTGGGCAGTGGCGCCTTGGCGCTCCCTGCTGGCATTGCAACGCTTGCTTGGTGACTCGCCAACGCCTAATGTGATTGCGCCAGCGGCTGTGCTGATTGCATTCATTGGTGTCATCAATGCACACTTTTCAGCCTCATTGGATGAGTGTGTGTCAAGACAGGAGCTACAGGCTATCGTGAAGCATGGGAGCTGACCATGGGAGAGGAAGCCGGTCAGTGGATCGCAATTGTTGTGGCAGCCAAGGCGCCACTCAGCTCTTTGGCATTTAGCATTATTGTGGCAGATTTGTTTCAATCTCTGGCTATGGCTGCAGGCCTAGAAGATGTTACTCGAAGTGAAGCTCTGGGGGTGGTCACACTCTTTCTGTTGCTGCCCCTGCGCTTGCAAAAGAGAAGCTTGTCTTCCCACGCCAAGAGGCAACCAAATCAGGATTTTTGATTGGCCGAGATAAGCGGCGCCCTAACTAGCAGACAAGGAGTGCCCATCCAGAAGGAAAGAATGGCAGAATTTTGCCTTCCTCCTTTCCACCAGTTAGGCCATGGGGCAAGCAGAGATGTCGCGCTGCTAAGTGCAAAACATGCTCCCATGCTGGCTGGCTCAGCAGCAAGCTTCCCGTGCCACTGCACCTCCCACCACCGCCACTTGCTGCTCCAGTGCCATGGCAACAGAGCTGCCTCCCAAGATGAGCAAATCCAGGCATTGATGGAGGGCAACAATGCCCCCCCGCATCACAGGCAGCGCCTGCGCTGGAGAGTGGAAGCGCTTCAAAAAGCTCGTGGGCAATCCCGAAAATGGCCTGATGAAAGATGGCCAAGGGCGACACCTCTCTCGTCAAAGCTGCAACAATTTTTTTCTGAAGGGCGCATCAAGCAGGCTCATTGGCCCCAGCGCTGCCTCCCGCGTTGCATCTGCTCTTCAGCTTTGCTCTGACAATGAAGAGCTGCCTCAAGCCTCCCATGGAGAAGCTTGTTGCTCGCAGCAACAATGCTGAATGCGCCCTTTCTTTGCAGAAGGTGAAGCAGCAACAGAAGCGCGATGAGGCGCTTGAAGGTGATCATGCTGGAGCACCTGCCGGCGCCCTCAGCGTGGAAAAGACCCAAGCAAAGGGCGGTGGAGGCTGGGCTAAGCTCTAGCTCCTGGGGTGACTTGGCGGCTGCCTGGGCCCTCTCCAGCCAGCCCATGGCTTGTGGCGACTCACTTTGGATGCTTCGCTTGTCTGATCTCATGCGTGATGAGGCTCATGGCCCTGAGGCAGACAACCATGTTTGCCTCACAGCCGCAGCTACCGGTAGCCAGCGCCTTGGCAGCCCACTGTTTGGGCGCCATCGCCAGAGTGGGCAGACCAGATTGTGTCAGCGGCAGTAGATTTTTGGATGGAGGTCCCTCTTGGATTTTTCAATGGCAATGGGGACGAAAGAGCAAGCGTGTTGTAGAGCTTGGCATGGTGGATCCGAGGATGGCGCCAGGTGCGGGTGACAGTGATGCTCCATTTGCGACTCTGCACTTGCCCTGTCATGCCTGATCTCTCCCTCCTCCTCCCAGCATGGGCCGGCCTTCCCAGCCCCAGCAGCGTCAATGGCATTCAGAGCAGGTGGAGCATGCGCGTGGGCTGCAGTGGAGCCCTGCCTCAGATGCGTGAGCAGCGCCTGTGCCTTCGCCAAGGCGGGTTTTGCTCAAGACGAGCAGGAGCTCCTGGCGTGTGGCATGAGCTATCACACCAGCTGCATTGCAGCAGGCAAACCTTTTTGATTTCGGCTTGCCAACCACAGAGGTCTTAGCTACCCAGCAGCGTGCTGGCTTCTGAGCTTCATCTGCAAGCGCTGCACGGTGAGAGCCATGTTGGGTTGTGAGAGCTCATCAAAGGATCAAACGACACTTCGCTTCTCATGCTCGAACAAATGAGGATGATCGATCAGATGAGTGTCTGGGCTGTAAAAACTTTGCAGGGGCGCAAGCGCTCACAGGGTTGCTTGATTCGAAAACAAGCTTTTTGCCCAGGCTTTGGCGCCGATGAAGTTGACCAGCCCACCCATCTCACCAGCGATCGCAGCAATGTGGGCGCAGCAACAGCGCAGCTTGGAGAAACCTGCCAGGAAACACATTGCATCAGAAGGAGATCGCATCCCTTGTAGCACCTGTCAGAAGGTCCGAGCTGTGGCAGCTCAGCTTTGCATGGTGGACCTGCAAATCGCTCATCCAGAAGAGGCTATGTGCGACAGCCATCAGCACCAAGGACACCTGACGTTGGGATGCACTCCTAACTGCCCTCCCACTATGACGCAGCTGCTTCAGGAGCATGATCATTGTAAGCTGCTCAATTACAAGATGGGCAAGAAGCCCCAATGGCCTTCTAGCTAGCCTTCAAATTGCGCGCTCTCGCCGCAAGCGCCTGCGCAAGGCAGCCAAGAAGGCTGCTGCAACGACTCGTGACGGAGCTACGGAGCAGAAGCTCAGCCACGCAGCTAGGTCACATGACTCTCACATGGGTGGCACGCCTATGAACAAGCGCCTCAAGTGACTCAAGGATGAAGGCCCTGGCACAAAGGGAAGGGTCAGTCGCAAAAGAAAGCAATCGCAAGAGGCTGCCCCCCAGCTCACTGAAGTGCAATCACATTTAATCCTCTAGCATGATCTACATTTGAATGTGCTCACACTTGCGCAGCAATGCTGGTTACATTGCTTAGGGTGCCCAGCTGATTTGCTTCACTTTAAAGATCTGTGGAAGTGATTAGAGCAAGCTTGTTTTTAGGGCCTTGCGACAACAGCGCTAGCTTGTCTGTTGTGTTGTTAGCATTGCGACTGGGTGTGTTGTCATCACACTGTAATCATTTATTGCTGTGGTTCTCTCGTCGATGAGCGAAAGCTGCCGCTAGGGGCGCTCTTGCAGCACCCGCCAACAACCTTTCTGCTGAGATTCTCGTAAATCGGGAGCACCTAATAACAAGATCGCGACAACAGTAAAACTGATGAGACATGTTTGACACACTTGGGCTTCATAGCGCTATTATTGCTTAGCGGAAACACAGCGCTCATGGCCTTTGCTTTCTGCCTCTCACTGAAAGCAGGCCAAAGTGCCACCAAAGGCACTAACTCAGCACCTTTAGTCTAAGCAACGACGATAGCCTGCTGCAGAGAAGCCACTTGCATCTCTGCCGGCTTGCACTGTGAGCCACAAAACTCTTACAATGCTTCTTGAGGCACTTGTTGCAGGCTATGAGAAAGATGCATTAGTGGCCCGAAGCAGGCTGGCTGCTGTTGCCTCCTCTTTCAACGGCTTGCTAACAGCTGCAATGTCACTGCCGGCTTGCACTGTGAGCCACAAAACTCTTACAATGCTTCTTGAGGCACTTGTTGCAGGCTATGAGAAAGATGCATTAGTGGCCCGAAGCAGGCTGGCTGCTGTTGCCTCCTCTTTCAACGGCTTGCTAACAGCTGCAATGTCACACTTGGCACCTCTTTGTCTGCATTCGACCATTGCAGCATGTCATAGCCAAAGGTGTGGCGCCTTTCCCGCTCAGCTGTGAGTCACTTTCATCGCTCCGCGCGGCACGACGCGCTTGCGCACCTTGTTGCCACCAAAAGAGGCGCTAACTTTCTCCCAGACCTTTGCATTCAAGCCATCATTTTATCTCCTCATTGCCATTGGTTAATTGCATTTACTCCAGAGGATTGACACGCGATGATGCCAAGCAAGAAGCTCCCCACATCTGATTGACGCTTTGGCTGCTCGGCGGAGCCAGGTTGTGAGCTGCCCCCCCCCTCCCCCCCCTTCCTCACTCAGACACATGGGCAGCTCACTGCTGGGGCAACCAGGCAGCCCACCCCAGCAAGATGAGCTCCACCTGACTTTTGTGTGGAGCTCACCAACAAGCCTCCAGCTTGACAGGAGCTGCTGAGGCTACTAGGGCAAGTCGCGCCACTGGCTGCCTGGCCCCGTGGTGCCAGGCAGCAGAGCGCATCAATGGGTGGAAGCGCCAGGGGCCAGGGGCTGCCATGCCCCACTTGGCTGGGAGGCGATTGGGGGGGGGGGCATTTTTAGGGAGCCTTTGGCACAAATTGATGCTTTCGGTGGAGCCTTGAGCGCCAATCGACATTTGTTGGAAAGCTTGACAGATCAACAGTAAAAAATGGTGCCTAATGGCTCTTTTCATCAATGGCTTGACAACTCTACAAAAAGAGCAACATGTGAACAGAGAAAGCTTGACAGCTCAACAAAAAGAGCAGCGCGCGAGCAGCCCAAGCTTGATGCTTCAACAAAGAGCGCCAGCCGCGTGCGTGCTGCTTGACAGAACCACCAAAAATTGGCAGATCAAATTGACAAATTGACATTTATGTGGGTCTGCCATCTCTTGTTTTTGGCGTGGCACACTCGATCATCTTGACAGCTCTGCTCAAAATCACCTCCTTGCGGCGCAGTGCTTGACAACTCCACAAAATGTGGAGTTGCAGCAGCGGCGCACGAATGGCTCGATTAGAGCAGCTTGGTGATGAATCCACAACAATGAGCAACAAACACCAAACTGAAAAGAGAAAGAGAAGGCATGCAAGGCACTCCCTTGGCGCCTCTTCCAGGCAAAGGAGATTGGCTGTGGAAAGCAAGTTAAAGATTGTCTCCAATCTCTTTACGAGCATTCCCAACTCTCTTATGCCATTGCTCGACTCACAAAATTTACTAGCTTTGTGCACAAATGAAGACAGTGATAGGTTGTTTTATGAAGCTGCTGGAAAGCTACCTGGGCTGTTGCCAGTGGGAGAAAGAGTGGAGGGCAATTGCGTTGCTGTGGATTTGGTTGGCAAGATTAAATCCATTACCGAGTGCCTTGGCTTTGGAGCAGGAAGAACAAGGAGTGACCAAGGAGCAATCACAGAGCATAAAATGGATGCTTCCCAGGGGAGGCGACTGAGCAACGCCATTGCAGCTGTCAAGAAGCGCAGGAATTTGCCCACCGGGAAGGGAGCAAAAGACGATGCATGCTTCGTTAGTGTTGACACTGCTGCTGGGGATGAAAAAGCTGTGGTCGCTGCGCTGCTCTCTACTCATCACATGGGCTTAATCCCTGAAGGAGGTGCCTGCTTCAAAGTGCCATTTGTGTCGGCAGCTGGGTGCCACAACTCCGTGCTGGCATTTGTAGAGAGCGTTGCTCTTTGCTCAGACTTGAAGGCATCATTGAGATCATTGCATAGGAGGCCAATCAGCAGCGGCGATGAAGCCTGCAAAAATGTTGGTCAAAAAAGCAGCATAGATCTTGAGATTGCTGGCCTAAATGAAGAAATGTCAGCAATTGAAGCGTCATTAGATGAGCCTGATCATGAGGTGATGCCTGCGCCCGACGCGCCTGATCTTCAGGGCCGCACAGCCAGCCATGCCACCGAGTCTGCTGGCACTCTCTCTGACCATGATGCAGCAAAACATGATGCTGACTCTACTGGCATTCGCTCTGACCATGAGGCGGCGAAATGCGCTGCTATCGCCGGCTCTTCCAAGGCTGCTGCTGAGCCTGCTGGCGCTCACTCTTGCCACGATGCGGCAAAATGCACTGAGCCTTGCTCTGATCACGATGCGGCAAAATGCGCTGCCGACTCCACTGGCAGCCTATCTGACCATGATGCAGCGAGACGTGATGCTGATTCTTCTGCTGCTGATGCGGCGAAACGCGCTGCTGAGCCTTCTGCTGCTGAGCCTGCTGGCAGGAGCTCTGCCTCCGCTGACTCAGCCGACTCTTCCAAGGTTGCTGCTGAGCCTGCTGTCGCTCACTCTTACCATGATGCGGCAAAATGTGCTGAGCCTTGCTCTGATCATGACATGGCAAAGCGTGCTGCCGACTGTCTGCTGGCACTCTCTCTGACCATGATGCGGCGAAGCGCGCCACTGACGCGGCAAAAGCAACGCGCTGCTATCGCTGGCTCTTCCAAGGCTGCTGCTGAGCCTACTGGCACTCACTCTTGCCATGACATGGCAAAGCGCACTGAGCCTACTCTGATCATGACACGTCAAAATGTGCTGCCAACTCTGCTGGCACTCTCTCTGACCGTGATGTGGCGAAACGTGATGCTGACTCTTCTGCTGCTGATGCGGCAAAACGCGCTGCTGAGCCTTCTGCTACTGAGCCTGCTGGCAGCAGCTCTGCCTCCAATGACTCAGCCGACTCTACCAAGGCTGCTGCTGAGCCTGCTGGTGCTTGCGCTGCCGGCTCTGCTGGCGCTCTCTCTGACCATGATGCGGCAAAGCGCAACGCTGAGTCAGCTAGTGCCCACTCTGCCTCCGCCGGTGCCGCTGAGCCCTCCAAGGCTGCTGCCCCTCATGCAAAAGTTGAGCATGTTGCTTGGCTTTGCCCAGCGCGTGTCAAAGATGGCGCCCCTGACCCTTTCCAGGCTAAGCTGAGAAAGGGAGCAAAAGTCGCGAGCAAAAGCATTGATGTTGACATGTCACAGGAGGCTGAAAGGGAGAGCCGCTGCACCAAAAGAAGAGTGCAACGCCATTGCGAAAAAATGTGCGAAGAGCTAGAGTTGCCAAAAGTGACAGCCAAGAAGGAAAAGAAGTGTCACATCGACAAGGCCTCTGGAGCAATGCCGAAGGCTCAAAGAAGCAGGCCGCCGGGGTCGTTGCCATGGGCAGCCCTTCTAGGAGCTTGTTGCAAATGCCCACTTGCCCGCCAGGCCCCACGCTAGCAGGCCGATGCTCTGACGAGCTCGGGCTTGCTCAAGAGGCGCGCCAGCCAACTTTTCTTCATGGCAGAGCTCGCCTCCTTCCCTCTTGCCATCAACCCATGCTCCGCCGACTCTGTGTCACTCATTTTCTTGGAGCTGGAGCCATGAAGGGAAGGAGCGCGTGCTCAGCCAGCGCTCCTGCCCAGCGTTGTTGCTCGTGATCTTGGGTGGCCAAAGTCACCTCCTTGGGGTTGTCAGTGCCAACCCCATTTCATGACGTGGCAAGTCACTTTCGTGGTGGCAATTTGTGATTTTTTGCAATTTTTGACCGCTTGCAGCAAGGCTAGCTATGAAGAGAAGGAGCGCGCATGCAACCAGCACCCCTGCCCAGCATTATTGCTCGTGATCTGGGGCGGCCAAAGGCACCACGAGGTTGTCGGCACCAGCCCCATTTCACGACATTGCGAGCCACTTTCGCAGCAGCAGTTTGTGTTTTTTCAGCTTCCGGCTGCTTGCAGCGCCTGCAAGCCAAAAGGCCAATTTGAGAGGGTCACTTTAAAAGAGGCATTTGTGTCGAAATGCCTGTTGCTTAAACTGAGAGAATGACCGAGGCCCAAAGCAAATGTCCAATTTAGACAAAAATTGGCATGGCTTGCCTTGAAGGGCAATCAGCGCACAAAAGAGGGCAATTGACTGCATAAAATAAGATGCTGAAATTGTCAAAGAGCGCCGCCTCTTCCCCAAAGCCAAAGCGCGCTTCAAGCTGGGCTTGCACACGTGCTTTGATCACAAGCTACTGCACAGCGGGCACAGCACTTCTTGGTCGGCTTCATCATGCCCCTGTGACATTGTTGAAAAGGGAGCTCAGCAAGTCAAAAGGCATGTGCACGAGGGCGCTTGTGGCGCTTGCTGCAGCGCTGCCAGCGTTGTGCTGACCATCTCTGGGGCTGGTCACCTCACAGGGGTGCGGTGCCGCCGCCCAAGAGAGCGCTGCAACCCTGTGGCAAGTGAGTGCATTGTTTTATAAAATGGAGGCCCACTCACCATGAGGATCATCACAGAGGGCTGTCATGGTGACTCCTTCAGCGCGGGGGCTCTCGCGCTGATGAGCTTCATGTGTGCTCTTTCCGAGAGTCGGTGATGCCTCCATCCAAGAGAGCTTTTGAAGGGCGCTATTGTAAGTCTCATTCTTGTTGGCCAGGGAGCTCATTCCATCAAAGAGTTTGTGTCAGAAAATGCAAGAGAGGCAAGCACAGTCATGCGCTGATGGCTCGCGAGGGGGTCAATTTATTGGAGCGCGCGGCGCTATGGCCTTGACGAACTCGCATCGTGCAGCGCATCATTCATGATCTCATGGAGGAAGTCATTCCTGCATGGCTCCTGCATTGTATTTCTCTAGGTTGGATGGTTCTGCCTTGTGGTGTTGTGACGGTGACCATGACTTCTGAGCTGATTCACTCTTCTTGCATGCCGCAGCTCTCTGCCTTGAGCACCTTGAGCGCCCCTTTTAAGTGAAGGGAGCCAAACCAAACACCAATCAACCCATGGGACATGGCTTATCTAACTACCAACGACAATGTGAAAGAGGTGCAGGAGTAAATGACCATGAATTAGTTAAGCTGTGAGCCATAATGAAGGGCAACAGGGAAGCACCCATGCTTCTGAGGAGCCTTGAGCGTGCCCCACGTTGCCTGAAATAGCATCCATTCACCTTATGACACACAAGCTAGCTCTATCGGTTATGGCGCTAGAAGGTTTGGGTGTTGTGTAGACTAGCTTTGTGCATTGAGACAGGGAAACAGGCAAAGGTATGACTAGACAAGTGAGGCTGAGGCTGGAGTTGCAGCCCGGCACAAGTGGTGCTCCTAGATGATTGAGACTATTAGCACTACATTTGATGCTCACAACCATCTAGCATTGATGACATCTTGCCTACAACACATTATGGAAACTGCTCCGGTAGATTTCTTGGTGTTAGACTCGGCTTTGCAGCCCATAAATTGGCAGCTTTGCCGAGGCCTTGGATCATGATGCCATGCTCATGCAGAAAAGGGTAACAAAGAACACAAAAACATCACCCCATCCCACCAAATTTATCCTATGAATATGTGTCAATGATTGTTCCATGACCATTATGCATGAATGGGCAAAAAGTAAGGAAACGGTCGATTGTTGATTTCAGGCGCGCGCTGAGGCACCTGGGGATCGAAATGGCTTCTGCGCTGTCGTGATGAGAAGCAGATCTCTATGACCATGATGTCCAGGAAGTTGTGCAACAGTTGTTGGCCATCCAAGGCTCCCCATGTATGAGGTCTGCAATCAAGGGTCCGTCTGAGGTGTTGCTCTGTTGAAATTCGGGCGCCGTCAAGATTTCTAAGCTGCATCCACTCCACAGAAGTCGTGCCGAGAAGGTGGAGCTCTGGGATCATCGTTTCCAAGAAGTTTGATGACAGGCATTGGTCATCCAAGGCTTCCCATGCATGAGGTTTGTAATCGAGTGCTCCTTGAAGGCGTCGCTCTGTCGGAACCTCGACGGCATCAAGGTTTCTGTTGCCGCGCCTGCTCCACTGTCGTTGCGCTGAGAAGGAAGAGCCCCAGGGATGGGATGCTCACATGCAGGCCCATCAGGGCTTGCTACTCATGTGACATTTGAAGACAGAAGTTGCCAACGAGGGTCAGCAATGGGTGCTGCTCTGCAGACATTTCAGGCAGTGCCAAGCAAGATTTCTGGAGGAGATGCGCCTGCTCCACAATGGCCACGCCGAGAAGGAAGAGCTCCAGGGGTGGGGCGCTTGCATGCAGATCCATGAGAGCTTACCACTCACATGAGATTTGAAGACAGAAGTCGCCATTGAGTGCCCCACAAAGGCATCATTCGGTTGAAATCTCAGATTGCGTCGCTTGAGATTTCGGCGCCACTTTTGCACCTAGCGCCATCGCCCTGAGATCTCACGCTTCTGGGAAAGCTGCCTTCGGGCAGCTGCACACTAGTTGCAGGCTATGATGGTCATCATGCTGACTAGGGTTGCGATTGCATTGCCCATTTGGCAAAAGAAGAGCCATGGTGGCGGCGGGGCTTGCTGAGCAGGCCATGAGGCAGCCTGCCCCCCCCCCCCCCCCCCCTCCCCCCAAGCATTTCTGTCTTTTGATTTCCAGCCTCCTCTAGCTCAGCTCATGACCATGGCAAGCTTTGGGCAGGAGAGGCAAGCTGCAACCAGAGGGGCTTTGACTTGCTGTGCGCGCGCCCCCTTGCCTGCCTGCAGCCTGAGAGAGTGGGCGGGCGAGGCGCCCAGCTGGCTGGCTGCTGGGCAAGCTGCTGCTCCTCCTGAGCCATCAGGCTTCTTTGTCGACTCTGATGGGTGATTGTGGAGCAGGCTGTGCTTCTTGGCTGGGAGCTAATGAGGCAGGCCCCCGCCGTGTGGGTGGCGCTGCTCACGGCTCGTGACTGCGGCAGGGGCGTCGTGGGTGCAGTCACGCTCGTGACTCCAGAGGAGTTGCTGTGTTCGACAGTAACCGGCAAACACAGAAATTCCCGTTGTTGCCGCAACTCCATCAATGCGCTCCTGCCTTCGAGAGGAAGACCCAAAAACTCCTTCAGGGGGCCTTCGCCCAGTGACGGGACCCCCATTAGAATGTGGAATCGGAAACTGTTTTCATGCGGGCTCATCGTGGAAACGAGCAATGACAGACTCTTGATTCCATCTAAAAGTGTGGTCTTTCTGCACCTTTTGAGCTCAAGGGAGGAACCTTGATCCCCTCAGTCACTTGAATTCTACATTCCTTTGTCTCCTTCGAGCTCGACATCCTCGATTCAATAAGTGTTTCACGTTTTCATCGGACATTCGTCTTCTCTCACTACTTGAATTCCACATTCCGCGTCAGTGAGCACAACTTGAATTCCACATTCCGCGTCAGCGACACAAAAAGCACGTCAAATAACTGGACCCCTTCTGGGTCCCGTGTAAAGTATGATAAAACGCGCGCGAAGCGCCGCGTATGCCATACCAACACAAAAACTGATGTTCGTCACCGTGATGCCAACCTGCCGAACGGAATATTGATGTGTTCATAGCATCACACTGTTTGGTCGCTTGCAAGAATCCCACTCATAACTTTTGCTTTGGGTCTTTTATATTCCTTCCTTGTTGACACCGCGCCATCACATCATGCGCGCGCGACATCTTGACTCATGATGTCTTCGTCTCATTCCTCGATTCGTCTTTGCTGCTGCTGCTGCTGCTGCTGCTACTGCTGCTGCTGCTCGACTAACCCTTCCACATATCCACTGCGGCCTGGGTGAGTGTGTGTGAGCCGCGGAAACGCGATATGCAGGATGGTGGCAACATTTCCGAAGAAATTGAGGCTTGAGACGGTCTTGCAACCGGAAATGTTGTCAGTGATGTCGCGAAGGCGTCGAATCACAGCCACCTGTTTGTAACATGCCTCATGAGGGGAAGTTCTGTCTGCTGAGGGGGCCTGGTGGGCGACACGACATAACGCCTCAGCACCAGTTCTTTCATCCCGAAGCGCCCCGCCCTATGTCGTACGTCACGTTACTCGCCACAGGTTTTGTGTGCTTTTCTGTTGTACTCGTAGCCAACAACCGGTCAGCTGCTTTTCCAAAGAGTGTAGACACTAAATGATGAGAATTTTCCTCTCTTCTTTTTACCATACCTGGCACACAACTCATCGTTTTCATCGTGTGTTTGTTCTGGTGTCAGGTGAGGGTTTTGGTTCTGGATTGCAACTAATACACTTCCGCTTATACTGTGGCTACTCTGTCAACACACTTTTTTGTATGTACTTGGTGCCATCGATGTGTTTGAGTTTGTTGGATGTACTGTCCCTTTTCACCTTTTACAACAGCCTTATGTACGCGTTCCTTTTTCCAGTGTTCGCATTTTCTCTCGGCCTACTGCTACCCATTCTCATTTGAGGCTTCCTTGGTGGAACGCTTCAAGGCTGCGGTAGAGGTATACACTCGTCCGGTCTTCGAATCGACTTCGTGGTTCTGGCCTACCAGGTATCGTATGCACGACAACACACGACAACTGAATGAATGTTTGACCCCTTTGCTATACAGAAAGCATACATGCTTTCTATGGATTACTATTTCCCGGTATGTGACTACTCTTCGACTCCGCTGCTTGCCCTCATGCACAATCAATCCGGTTCTCGCTGAGATTGACCTGTAGGTCCTTGGACAAGTTCGATAGCTCATCAATCAAGTTCACGAGGGACACAATTCTCGCTCGATTACTCAGTGAAATGACCTTATTCGCAAGTACAATCTTTTTGACTTTGAGCATCAACAGTTTATTCTTGTTTCCGTCTTTGCCAATGTCTTTCACCAACCCGTTCGTGTCCAATGTTTTCTTTTTATTGTCTCTTGTATCGTCCTTATCCTTCTTTGTGTCCTTCTTGATGTCGTCAAGGTCGTCATTGTTATCGTCTATTGAGTCATTAATGTTATCAATATCATCCCCAACGTCATTGAGGCGGTCTATTTGCAACTTTCGAGTGGAGGGACGCCCCAAAGCCTTGTCAATGAACTCTTTGATGTACTTGGTTACTTCACGTCTTTGCGCTATATGCTTCGCATACTTTGCAGTCCAAGCAGTCGCCTTACCTTCTGATCCAAGTGGAGTATCATCAGCATCGTCTTCTGGTCCAAGTGGAGTATCAGCAGCACTGACTCCACACGGATCGTCAGTCTTGATAGACTTGGTGATATTTTCCAGCTGAGTAAAGCCGCTCACTAGTTCGATCACGTTGGCTTGGTATTCATTTCCAAGTTTTAAGCTTTTCACCATAAGCGCCTCAACTTTAAGAATCTCCTTCCTATTCACACCCACGTCATCATCCAAGCCCCTGAGTTTGTCTTTATTGTCGAGCGTAATCTTGTCAATGGTTTTCGACTCGTCCTTGTCCTTCTTTGTATCCTTCTTGACGTCCTTCAGTCTATCGTTATTGTCATCCACACTATCCTGAATGTCATCAAGATTATCATTTATATCGTTGAATCCGTCTCCAATAATACCGTTAATATCTTCGACAGCTTGCAACTTTCTAGTAGCCGGGGCAGTCGTCAGCTCAGACGTAGAGTCAGTCGGCAGAGCCGCTGCACTCGATGGACGACTAAGGCCAGGCATGCTAGTGGCCTCGGTTGTTGGAGATGCTACTGAGGGTGGAAGTGAAATGATAGGTGGGTCGGTTCCCTCGTCGTCGCAAATGCACTGCATCAAGTCTTCCTCGATCTCTTGTTTGATCAGCGCCGCTACCAAGACAATCCGTTTGAGCTCATTCACAGCTTGATCGAGTTCATCTAAACTTGACGAAACAATTTCTTGATTCTGACGTGAAATGTTGTTCACGTCGAGAGTGCTGGCCAAGATATCTGCGTATATCACTTTGATTACATCGGACCTGTCGTTAGTATCGCGTGTTGTCTTTTTGATATCTTTCTGGTCGTCTCGCTCATCACCAACATCATTACTGATATCCTTGATAGGATCCTTGGTGTCATCCAGGGCATCCTTTACATCATCCAGATTATCATTTATGTCATCGAGAGCACCTCCAATGTCAAAGAACTGCACTCGCCTGGATACATCACCCACGTCATCTTCCGCAACTTGGCCGCACAAACACTCTCGGTGATTCTTCACAATCTCAGCATGAATAATCTTTGTTTCAACAATAAGCTTTTGGGCGTCATTCACTGCCTGAATGAGATTATCTTGACTTTCTATACCAATCTCTTGATTGGCCAGCGCCTTTTCGTTGATGTCATGGGTATTTTTTAGGTTCTTTCTCCCAGTTTTCTTCACATCGACGGAAATATCGTTGTTGCATCTCGTCGTCTTTTTTATATCTTTTGTACGCTTCCTATCCTTGTCCGTGTCGTCACCAATATCATCAATTCTATCACTGATCTTATCTAAACCGTCCTTTATGTCATCGATCGTGTCTTGTACATCGTCGATTTCATCATCCACTTTGTCAGTGTCAACATCAGGATCCAAATCGAGATCCAAATCGAGATCTTTGTCGTCTTCATGCATTGGTTCATGTGTGGGCGATCTCGTAATTGTTGGCTCATATGTTGTTGGGGCTACAGTTGGACTCGAGGTTGGCACGTTGGATGCTTCGGGCATTGGTGAATACATTGTGGGCACAATCGGTGGCACGCTGGTTGGTGGTGCACTCGGCGGGTGGGTCGGTGGTGCCCTCACAGAGAACTGCAGATCTCTTGGTGAGACTTGGTGGTTAATTTCGTTGTCTTCTTCTGCAGCTTTTCCCTTGGCGTTCATACGATTGAAGACTCTCTCGTCGAAGTCATTTTCAACTATTGCGTTGTCATGCCTTGTTGAAAGTGCCGAGTCGCGAAAGCCACGGATGTTCCACCTTTCATCTCCCATGACGACGGGAACACAAAAAGCTGCATATAGGAGGGAGTAGATGACCCTCATGTGGTGTTGGTCGCACGTCGCCTGGCGATTGATTGCATGGAAAAGTGTGCCGTTTGATTCGAATTTTTTACACGGGTTGAAATGTCTTCACAAGACCAATAAAAGCACGTGCCAGCCCAAGAATCGCCTTCCACTAGCTAGTGCCTGTCATGCGTCCGTTTCCAGCGATGCTTGCATTTTGCTGCCGCCGCTGCCACGACTACCGCCACCGCCATCGTCATCGATATCTCCAACACTCCCAGCAATAAAGACCCCAGATACGAACTACCGGCACGTTTCGACGTCGCTGACGGCTTCATATCCTTCACTGACTCCTTCACTTACCTCGGTTCCATCATCACACCAGACCTCCGCGATGACACTGACGTCAAAGCCCGTATCAAGAAAGCAACAGCTCAAGTTGGCGCCCTCAGAAACTTCCTGAGACACCAACACATTGACCTTGAAACGAAGACACAAGTGTACACCGCCATGCCCCTCAACACGGCACTCTGGGGATGCGAATCCTGGACTCTCTCAAGCAAAACAAAAAGCCATCTACAAGTATTCCACCATCGCAGCCTACGTCAAATCCTCAACATCAACATGTACGAAGTAGAGGAACAACGTATCACGAATGCCCACGTCCGCCAACGCGCCAACGTGCCCGACATTCTGATATACCTACAACGACGCCAACTCCGCTGGATCGGCAAACTCGCAAGAATGCCCATGGACAGACTCCCTTGCAAACTACTCGCAGCCTGGGTTCATCATCCCAGACGAGCCTGTGGCCAACAAAAGTTCCTCCGGAACACAATGATCGACTCCATCCAAGAAGTGCTCCAAGAACAAGTAACAAAACATGCACCCCTCGCGGAATGGATCGATGCCGCCAGAGACGCCACACTTTGGGACGACCTTGTCAACCAATGGCATGAGATCAGCTGTCAAACGAGTCTTTACGTTCCCGTTAGTGACCCGCCAGGTGCGGTCACTAATGACGAACAGTGATAATGTCAAAGAGCCGGCCGGCTCCAAAACGGTCATTTTTTTCTCACTTTCCCAAACTGTAACGACAACAAACGACAAACAAACAACAACAACACCAAAATACAAGCAACAACATCAACACAAAATCAAAATCAACAACACGTCAATCATGACACGCAACTGCGAATGGGGCAACTGCTTCTGCAGTGACTGCTGCGCCGACAGAAGAAGAAACAAAGCACGCACAGCAGAAGAACGCGCCGCCGCCGAAGCCAAGGCAAAAGCAGAAAAAGAAGAAGCCAAAGCCAATCGTCACAAAACCCTCACCGCAATTGGAAAAGACCGAATCGAAATTATCGACACCGCCATGGAACAAGCGAAAGCAGAACTCCGCACCAAATACGTCGCCGAATGCACCAGCAGCTACTGCAATACAATCAAAAACAGCGACATCATGTGCACCCTATGTGGACAAACTCCACAAACATGCGACGAAGGTAACACCAACATTGATGAACGAGCCAACAACGAAGCCCTAATACAAGCAGGACAGAAACAAGCTTGGCTCGCCTCCATCGTATCCGATAAAGTACACATCTGCCCCTCCTGCCCCTTCCAATATCAATTCGCCATCATCAGCCCCAACACCGGAGGTGTCTGCCGTCTCGGAATCGAACTATACAATGACGAAGAAGACACTGCATGCGCCGAAGAACTATACCCTACCGTAATCAAGTACGCCAAGATTCTCTACGATGAATACAATGAAGGAAAGCCCAAGAAACTCAAACTCAACTGGCTCAGCGTATTAGAATTCATCAAACATGACTGCATCAAGGCCAATGCCAAGATTCATTCCGACAAGCAGCTAGAGGAGATACAACGTGAAACAGATCTCAAACAAATTGAAAACAAATGCGCCGCCGCCGAGAACATCGCCTTCTACACCGCCTTCTCCGCCGCCGTTGCAACCACACCAACCCAAAACACTGCCAACACCAACTCCCCCAGACACGCCGCCATCAAACGAGAATATGTGGAGTCCCCAGCGACACCACCCATGTCCTCAGGCCCCTTCAAGAGCCTACGCAAGGACACGCCCTACCGTCAAACAGAAAAAGAAAACAAGAACAACAATGCCGCCTAAAGAGCCACCGACTTGCCACACCTACATGTCAAAAATCATCAGTACAACCCAACTACATGTCAGTCGTCAAAGAAACATCCTACTGAAATCTATGCCCACAATCTGATTTTAGCTTAGAAACTATAAGTTTTAGTATCCCTATGTATGTATGTATGTATGTATGTATGTATGTATGTATGTATGTATGTATGTATGTATGTATGTATGTATGTATGTATGCTGCATCAAAAGCTAGCTGCCCCTTTGGCTGCACTTTGTGACACACTGAAGGAGGTGGGAGCCTCAATGGATGAAGTGATCAGTTGCCTCTCAAAGAGAGAAAGGGGCTAAGGGGGGGGGGGGCAAGCCTTTTTGATTTCGAATTTTTGACCCGTGCAAAAATCTTTTTAGCGAGAGCGCGAGCCGGGCGACTTTTTCATGTGCGTGTGGGCGTGCTTGAGCTTTTTTGGTGTTTCTTGTTGTTGACAATGATGACGTTGCAGTGAGGTAGATGGGTTTGGTGCCATTCCAAGGAGTCTTGGCGAAAAACCCTATCACATCACATCTTCTTCATTCATGATTAGATTGACTTGTTTCAGACTTGTTTTTATTAGCCAATCAACTTTTGTTTGGGTAAAGGGTCATTAAACGTGAAACGCAATCACAGACTTGAAAACTGACGAGCTGATTTGAACCGGAAAAAAAGATTTATTTTCGAGTTTTTCGATTTAATAGCTCGTCAAAAAGTTCGGTTTGAGCTTTTTTTGACGAAAAGAACAGTAAAAAAACTCGAAGGAGGATCGACTGACTGACGCCTCTCGTAGCCAATCATTTATGGCATCCAATGATTAATCCTAAAACTTTGCGATTTCGATTCCGAGTTCCATAGTCCACCACGTTACTCTCGACGCCAAAGCCTCTCATAATTCCAAGTGGCACCAATCACGTCATGTCCAAAATGGTCCAACCTACGCGATTTCTACGACAAGCCTCAAGCGTAGCCTGTTCTGAGAGAGGCCTCTCTCAGAACAGGCTACGCTTCAGGCCCTCCGTAGAAATCGCGTAGGTTGGACCATTTTGGACAGCGCACAAGAAAAACTTCCCTCCGACGTCCACCATGTCCTTCTTTCCTCCCAACACGATGGATAACCCACCATACCAGGTACATTCGTTGTTTATGTCAGCAACTGCTACTGCAAGTTTGTACGCGGACATCGCGTAGAAGCCGCTCGCCCTTTCCCTCCAAGCCGAATTCTCCCATTTCAACAACAACCCACCTCATCGTTCATATCAAGTATGCATCTTGTGTAGAGTGTGATGCTTTTGTGTGTTTAGAAAAAAGAATGTCTGGAATTGGCCAAAAATTCGTGGAGAAATCGTTGCTTGTTGCTTGATGTTGATTGTTGTTGGCGCCCACTTGACAAGTCCACAAATCACTCTGTATTCTCCACAGTTTGACCAATTTTCACAAATCCTTTTGGTATCCAATCAATAGAGGTGTGGAGAATATGTAGTTGGCAACTGGTCAAGTGAAAGTCTCGTATATTACATGGTATTGTCGTCGGAAGCGCCATTTTCATCCTCATCACTTGTCTCGTCGTGACTCGAGGAGCAGTGGCGCGCGCGAGACCATTTGGAGCATTCAGCAATAAACAGTTTTGTAGATTGTATAAATGACGTTTCTCCAGGCAGCGCGCCCTGCTCGTAAAGAAGCGTCGTTGACATTTTATCTTTGCATTCAAAGTACCTGTTCAAATCGTACTTATTACTCAAAGTTGATACTGCACCCTTGAAAATTCAGGCTCGCTCGCTTCAAAAGAAAATCGCGTTGCCCACACAAACAAGACGAAGGACAATGAGAGTGAATGCGGCCTTGCCAAGGCTCTCACTGCCACCACAGACATACAACAGTGATCAAAGATGATTGGTATGTATATGATTGTTATCTGTAAGACTTGAATGAATCTTTCTCAGCATTTTCTTCGCCTTTTATAGTGAAAATGACTTTGATGCCGATTCACGACAACTCTACGGCGCGCCAACACAGAATGCCCATCACTATGACTTTATATGGCTTTCCATGGTCCCTGATATCGATTATATGAATGGATTTATGTTGTATGAATGATTGTTGAGTGAAAAGAAGCCAATTTGGGTGAGTCTTTTGTGGATACAAGCTTGTATCGTCTGAAGTCATGTCATGAATGCGCCGACATTTCTCTAACACAATCACGTGTATTCCACTCATTCCAGGCAACATTAAAGAGATAAATTATACCTGTGTATCACTGTTGATTGGTGCATGAATGGATCAGGTACTTTGATAGAAGATGGAGCCTTGGAAGTGGATGCTTTTTGCCTTGGAGTCTCCTGCATCATGGCGCCGTGATGAGTAAAATACGTCTCGTGGGTGTACGACTACAAGGTCAATAACCCAACCACAAGTCTCAAGACAGAGTATGACGAGGACGAGGTCGTACAGGGAGGGTCCAACAATGACGAAGATCAACCGGTCGTCCCGACTCCTCTTTTCAGTGGTGGAAACTTGGCCTTCGCCGTAAGTGGGAGACTATGTACCGAAAGCTGGAAGCAGTCGAGATGAGACTGGGAGAGGAAGAAGATGAGGACGAGGAGGCATTTGAGGTTAACGAAGACGTGATCTATGGAGGTGTGGCGACAGTGGCCGTTTAGCAACTTAAAATGCCTAGTAGCAATGTGCAAACAAGTGATTCGATCACTAGCGCAGATTGAAAATCGAATGTTTTAATCAAGGGATTCCAGTTTAGTCTATGGATCGTTCGCCCGCTGTGCAATTCGAACTCCGAATGCGACCATCAGCGCACTCAATTCTGCCACCTGAATCGGCATTGATTGATTCGGTTCTTGATCTGACGACAACAGTTTCTTCTCGGTTGATTCGGAGAACAGTCACTGATTTGAAAATTAAATCGAAAAATTTGATACAAAAAGTACCGATTTGTCGATTATCGGCCGATTTGGTTCCGATCCATTGATTAGGTTCTAATCGGTCGATTCTGGATTCGTTTTTTATCTTTTCCTATCGGAGTTTTTCGATTTGATCTGGCATTCGTTTTACTCGCTGGATCGCCCTCCTGATAGTGTCCAATGTGAGCAAATTCTTGCTCTCGGCGCGCGCAAGTCACAGCGACGCCGAGTGCTTGGCCCAGCTGGGGCAGCAAGAGGCGCTCGCGAGCATGGCCTCTGAGTCAATCAATGAAGCAAGTAGCTAGCAACTTCATTCACATGCATTGTTTGCAGATTTGTGTGTCCAGAGCCACATCAACTCATTCAGCGCGCCATGGCTGCAAGCTTGCTTGGCAACCCTGGCGCTTCAGCCGCTTCAGCGCAGGCTCATCTGGCTCCGGAGCTTTGATGGCAAACGGCGCTTCTTCTTGGAGCAAAGTGAAAGCCTTCTCTTCTGCTTGCTCATCCATTGGGTGCAGCTGGTGGCTTGATCCGCTGGCGCCCAAACTTGCTAGAGCTGTCGATCCAATTAGTCTTTCTCCTTTCCTCTCCACTCTTGAGGCAGGCAGCAGGAGCGCTGTTTGCCCCGTCACATCGAGGCCAACAGCCCCAGATGATGCCACGCTGTGTGGAGAAGCAGGGGTGTCATCAGCTGGCAAGAGAGGGAGGTTAAAGGCTTGACCATGCCCACCCGAGAGATGAGCAATGATGGCCTTGCGTGCCTCATTGCCCTGATGAGCTCTCTGCAAAATCGCAGCGCCAAGTTTCATGATCGCAACGCGACTGAGGAGGCCCTTTGTGGCCCTGCCTTTGGCGCAACTTGCTCTTGCCCTTGCCTCTGCCAAAGCCTTGATGCTTGGATCAATGATGAAGATTTGGCTCCTCAGCATGTCGAGACCTTTATTAATGTCATTGTGACGCTTCTGCTTTCTGCGCCGCTTTTTCTCTGAGCGAGGCTCGCCCTCGACTTTGCTGGGCAAGGCGGCGCCTGCTTCACTGATGCTCTTCAACTGAGCATCGACAATGTTCAAAGTGGGAGTAGGTGCTTTTGCATGCCCACCTGCGTGCTGACCAACTAGGCTTTTGCGCATTTCGTTTTCATGATGAGTGCGCGCCAGTCACGACGGCGGCGCTGGCAAGCTCCGCGCGGCCGATGCCCTCATGACTCTTCCTTGCTTGGACCTCGACTTGGGGATCAACAATGAAGATGAGCTTGGTCAACTGCTTGAGGCCTTCGCTGATGGAGCACCTGCGGCTCTGCTCCTTTCTTTGCCTCCTCTCCGATGGAGGCTCTTGTGGCGGCGGGCGCTCTTCAGAGGGGTCACGCTCGCCCACCCCTTGGCCCGCCTCTGTTGCCTCCTTGGGGCTCTTGTCATCACTCTTGTCTTCACATGCATTTGATGCCATTGGAAGAAGTGGCGTGACATCGTCGGCTGGAGCAGACCAATCGCCTCTCAAGAGCGTCGTCGTGCCGTCATCAAATGCGCCATCATCAAGCGCTTTGAGAAGAGCACAGATGCCAGTGCATGCTTCTAACCCACAGCAACTGCAGCTCTTGCTGCTTGGCATCTCTTGTTGCAACAAAGAGTGAGATGCAGAGGGCACCAGGGCAAGCGTCGTGATGGCAGCGTGCGCGCAGCGTGTGCAGCGTCGTGTGAAGGAGACTGGAGAATGGGGGGGACAGAGGAGGGAGAGGGAGGCCACCCGGGGAGGGGGAAGGTGGAAAGAGAGGGGGAGGAGGGGGGGGGGGGGCAGGGGGGGGGGGAAGAGGGAGGGGCGTGGGCAAGATTGTGATGGTTACTTTCTTTGGAGTAATGGGGGTGGAGAACCCGACCAATTGAGGAGAGATTGTGAGAGGGAGAGGGATTGGGCCGAGCCCTTCTTCTGTGGGTAGAGTGAGGAAGGGAGTTGTGAAAGTAGCCAGGCGAGGGGATGTAGGCTATGAGGGGGGGGGGGGGGGGGCCTTTAGTGGGAGAGGGGGGGGGCCAAGACTGGGCTAGCTCCAGGGTGGCAGCAGGTGCCAGAGAGCAGCACAGGGAGGAGGGGCGCGGAGCTGCAGCGGCTGTGGGGGGGGGGCGGCCTCCCCTCCGAGCGCAGGGCAGCGCCTGGTACGCAGGGAGTGCTGCTGGTGGTGGCTGCTGCTGCGCCTGCCTGGGAAGGGATGGGGGCATCCGGAAGGAAAGAAAAATGAGTGAGGCTGGCTGCCACCGGCCCCCCCACCTCGCTCTCTCTCCCCCCCGCCAGAGGCCAGGCTGATCTGGCTGCCTGCCTGGCTGCGGAGTGCGCCTTAGCTAGAGATGAAGCAATGACGAATGATGAGGAGAGTGATGTTGCCATTGGCAGGCACAAGCTGACCAAGCTGGGTCAGGGCACTCTCTGAGTGTTCTACTGTAAAAACTAACAGCAACAACAGCAATGACAAAGAGGGGGGGGGAGGGCAAGGACAACACAAACAACAAAAGACAACAATGACAACAACGGCGGGGGGGGCGTGGGTAGGGGGGGGGGGGGGGGGGACAACGACAACAACGACAACAACGACAACAACAACAACGACAACAACAACAACAACGACAACAACGACAACAACGACAACAACGACAACAACGACAACAACGACAACAACGACAACAACGACAACAATGACAACAAAAAAAACACACAACACACACACACACCGGCCCATCGGGAGGCACGCGCCGGCACCCTGTGGGGGGTTTGTTTGGAGTATTGAGTGGAATGTTTGGGGCGGGGTGACGCTTGGGGTGGGGGTCTTGAACGTTGTTGTGTTGGGTTGTAGGGGTGGAATGGAAACGGGGATGGAGGGGATGCTGGTGGAGGAATGGTCTAATGGTGAGGGGTGAGGCAAGGAGGGGTGGGGACCCAGGATCAGTGTTATATGGAAAGGAAACGTGTCGTACCTTTCGAGAAACAATCCCTAAACAAGAGGCATCGTTGAGAATGGCTGGTATTTTCAATACAGGAACCATCTCATGGCCTTGTTATGAATTACTGTACCATTCAACAAGAATCGCAACAAGGGATTATGATGGCAAGTTCCATGGGAAACACATCATCTTGACTGGATGTAATGGAGGAAGCAATACAGCTGGACATGAAACGGCAACCAATAAAAAGACTGTAGTGTTGGTGAGAGATCCGGTAAGTACAACCTGCGTCCAGCTTGAACTCAAGTGTATTGGCGAGTCTCCGACCGAAGGGAGGAGCGAGCCAGTATACAGGGTGCAGTTGGGGCTAGGGATGGCACCGAGTCTCCACCGTATTCATCACTCACTTGCTCCCTCTCTTTTTTACCCACAGTACAGCTGGATGCATAGCATGTGCAAGAATCATTATGGTGCACGATGACATTATACGGATGATCATTGTCCTAATCTTGTGCCGAACGAACACGACCATAAACTCTTTCCCTTTGCTGGCCCGAATATCCCGGTCCGTCTTGATTTTGGTGGCAATGTCAGCATTACGTCCTATGACTTGTTAGCACATTTGTGGTCGGAATGCCGACTATCCTCGCATCATGGTGCGATATGAAGATTTAATGTATCATCCCAAGCAACTGACACGAGAAATTTGTACGTATGCAGGTGGAGTAGGTGTCCATGAAGACAAGATTTACCAATGGGGGCCAGGACATGGCAAGGAAGAACAACGGACCCTCTCTCATTCCGGCCATGATTAAATACGGCAATTTGGAAAAGAGATTACGAGGATACCCGGCTACGAGATATAAACAGTCAGTGAGCTATTTCATATTAGCAGTAACTCTAGCTAGGCAGCTTCTAGCTCGTTCAACATTCATTCTTTTGCTACCTTCGAGAAACTTCACGTTTAATGTACGTCCATATAAGTGGCATATGCAGCTAGCCTTTCCTGGTTACAGCTTAAGCTAGCAAGGCCAAGGCGATAGCAGCTCCGACTAGAGCAACACTGGCATGAGTAGAGCTGCTGGTGGGAGTACCAGATGCAACACCATGACAGATTTCGTCACAAACGCCGGGATTAGCACCTTCACCTTCCAAACACTGAGCGCAGGCGACGTCGTTGCCATTGGTGGCGGCAGTCGTAGTATCACATTGACTCACACAGTCAGCAGGATCTGCTCCAGGTGCTTCAATGCACTCGAGGCAGGCGGCACTGTGACTGGTGCTTCCTTGGGTAGAGGTAGTGCACACGTCCGAGCAGCTCTGCACGGGATCAGCAGCAGGATCCTCCAAGCAGCTGAGGCATGCAGAGTTTGGACTGCTCTCGGTATCGGTATCGTCAGCAGCAGTAGTACCATCACCACAACACTCGGCAACGCCAGTTACAAGAGCATCACAAATGTCGGGCTCGGCAAAGGTACATCCAAACAAGAACCACTCGGCACAGGTAGCACTTTCCACTGCTTCTCCTCCGGCAGTGTAAGTGACAACCTTGCTGTCATCCACGATGGCTCCATTAGGACAGATGTCACATCCAGTTGAGTCTGGGCACTGTATAATATCAAGTTCGAAAAGAAGAACAACGGTGTCAGAGAAATGAAGCAGCATGAATCAGGCGCGAAAGTCGTTCTTCTTACCGAGTCTGCGCTTGCAGCGACTTCCGGTGCAGCATCACCAGCAGCACCTCCACAGCAAGCTTCAGTTGCAATCACAAAAGCGTCGCATGCATTGGGTGGAATGAACTCACAGCCAAAAGCGTACGCCTCGGCGCACGAGGAAACACCAAACTCGGTAGTCACCTGAGTATCTGGGTTTGCGACGCTGGAATCTGGGCACTAAGAATAGATATCAGAAGCGATTGAGGAGTTAGAAATAGATAATGCACGGATATTCCTCAGGTGATACACCGCTGTACTTACAATCGGACAACGCGTGCACGTTGCACTGGCCTTGGTATCGGTGTCGTCAGGAGCACCAGTGGAGGGAGTACCAGATCCAACACCATGACAGATTTCGTCACAAACGCCAGGATTAGCACCTTCACCTTCCAAACACTGAGCGCAGGCGACGTCGTTGCCATTGGTGGCGGCAGTCGTAGTATCACATTGACTCACACAGTCAGCAGGATCTGCTCCAGGTGCTTCAATGCACTCGAGGCAGGCGGCACTGTGACTGGTGCTTCCTTGGGTAGAGGTAGTGCACACGTCCGAGCAGCTCTGCACGGGATCAGCAGCGGGATCCTCCAAGCAGCGAAGGCATGCAGAGTTTGGACTACTCTTGGTATCGGTATCATCAGGAGCAGTAGTACCATCACCACAGCACTTGGCAACGCCAGTTACAAGAGCATCACAAATGTCGGGCTCGGCAAAGGTACATCCAAACAAGAACCACTTGGCACAGGTAGCACTTTCCACTGCTTCTCCTCCAGCAGTGTAAGTGACAACCTTGCTGTCATCCATGATGGCTCCATTAGGACAGATGTCACATCCAGTTGAGTCTGGGCACTGTATAATATCAAGTTCAAAAAGAAGAACAACGGTGTCAGGGAAATGAAGCAGCATGAATCAGGCGCGAAAGTTGTTCTTCTTACCGAGTCTGCGCTTGCAGCGACTTCCGGTGCAGCATCACCAGCAGCACCTCCACAGCAAGCTTCAGTTGCAATCACAAAAGCGTCGCATGCATTGGGTGGAATGAACTCACAGCCAAAAGCGTACGCCTCGGCGCACGAGGAAACACCAAACTCGGTAGTCACCTGAGTATCTGGGTTTGCGACGCTGGAATCTGGGCACTAAGAATAGATATCAGAAGCGATTGAGGAGTTAGAAATAGATAACGCACGGATATTCCTCAGGTGATACACCGCTGTACTTACAATCGGGCAACGCGTGCACTGTCAAGGAGAGGAGGAGCAAGAAGAGGTGCGCGCGTTAGAGCTAAAGCAACGAAAGAGCAGAGACTGTTTACATGTCAAGTCACCACTTACTGACTGAGCAGAGCTGTAGCCAACAAGGGCAATGAATGAGAGTAGAAAGAGCTTCATGTTGATTGAATGATGCATCCAAGCAGATTATGATTGTACGGCCAGGGTCGGGCTGCCATCACATCAGCACGTGCTGTCACTCCGAGTGTCCGTCAGTCGTCCTACATACGAAGATCTTCGAGGATGGAGAGTAGCATATACATCAGTCCGTGTAAAGAACGATTCGCCCCCGATCGTGTCAAATTTTGGATCTTTTCCCTCTGAAGTGGGTGCTGATGACGGGCGGGCCGGGCTTTCAATGCCCTTGCTCTGTGGGAGGGTGCCTGTCATTGGCTGCCATGCTGGCTGGCCCTGCGGAGGCATCATTGCTGCTCATGAGCTCAGCCACCCCATTGCAGGCACGCCGCGTGCGCGGCGCTGCCTGTGGCTGCCTCCGCCGCAGGCAGAGCTGGCCTCCTGCAGCCACTCGCTTTTTGCCCCTTCCCGCTCTCTGCCCTCCCCCCGCATGGCTCCAGCATGCACAGCCCTGGCGCTGGCAAGCCCTCATGTGGTGGAGGCTGGGAGGGGCTGCCAAAAGGAGGAGCGCATGCAAGTGAGTGGGTGGCACGCACTGAGCTGGCCGCTGGTGGCCACGCAGGGGGCGCTTGCCCCGCCCTCTTTGACTTGCTTGCTCCAGCCTGCTCACTTTAGCACCCAACTCAGTGGCTGTGTGCTGCACTTGCTTGCAAGATGGCGTCACTGCTCAGCGCTTCTGTCAGGTGAAACAACAGAGCGCAACAATGAGGAGCGACCATTGTCGCTGCGTCGTCAGCGCTCTTTCTTCTTGGTGCTTCGATGATGATGATGGATTGATGCGCGCTAGCGCACACGACAAAATGTGACATTTCTCTTGAAAGCAACAAGTGACAATGGCCTCAATCGTTAATTGCGCAAGCTTCACACTAGCTAGAGCTAGGTGGATGCATGTGCCGCTGATCACCATGCATGTCTAGGAGCACCAGAAATGTGGCTGCAATGAGGGACAAGAGCAATCATAGGAACAACAACATTGCCTTACCGCGTCATTCTTGTGATGGGAGGGGTGCGCGATGTGATGCGTTGGATCTTGCTTTCCTCGCACGTGCAGTTGGCGCGTGTGATGGATCTGTTCCATGGAACAAACCAGAAGATATCTTACTTATTGACACGCTCCCATGGAAGCATGATGGAACACTCGATGACAACTACACGTGCAGCGATCTACACGGGTGATGGTGGGTGATGGCGTTTCAATCGTTTCGCCAATTCGCACCAAAAAGCAAGCCTCACAAACACAAGTCACAACCACAGATGGAGTTACGGTAAGAGGCTAACGACGTCGATGTTCCATTCATTGCTCCTTTCCCTTCTCTTTGCTGTTCCGTTGTGGCATCGATTGTTACTCACATCGACGCGCTCGGACTTTCACTTCTTTTCGTGTTCTCCTGACTGACGCCAACCCGTATTCATCTTCCTCGTTCACCAGGTAACTACTTAGCTTCAAGCAATCATCATCATCATCATGAACTTCTCCATCAAGACTATGCTCTTTGCCCTCTTGGTTGGCCTTGTTTTCGCCAACGCTGAGACCCATCTTCGTCTGGAAGAACAACGCCGCCCAACCGGTCGCAAGTTGCAGGAATCCAGTGGAATCTATGAAATCATTCGTGGTGCTCTCGACTTTGCAGAGGCTGTCACTAAGTTGTGCACCTCAGAGGCTGTCTCTGAACCGAAGGTGAAGGAGTTTTGCGATGAGGCTTACTAATAATGTGCCAAACTCATGTGTTCAGTCATCTTGGCTATGGAGCGTCCGTTGAGATAAAACTTCGTAGATACAGTATACAGTAGTGCATAAAACAATGTTACGTGCTTCGAAATTGTATACCTAGCTAGCTAGACATAGATCAATAGGAAGAGTTGATTACTTTATTTGCGTGTATGTTTCTTCTCTACAGTATCACGCTAGCTAGCTAGCCTCTCATAGCTAGACACTTTCCCCGTGCAATAGTTGAGCAGATTACGTCAGATATGAGTCATGACTTGGAAGTGATTGTGAGTTATTTATTAATAAAACAACTACGAGTAAGTACTATACGTCCAAGCGTATCAGCCTTCGCTTGAACTGATGCTGAAAGAACGATTGCATGAACAAGAATATCGTGGTTCATATTCTGGTTCTTTAGCGGTATTACATGCATGTACTGGCACAAGTAGGTTATTCATTGCAGCGTGCTTAAAAGGCAAAGGCGGAAAACAAGGCGATGGCGACAGTAGCAATAGGCGCCGCCATCCATGTGCTAGTGCTAGCTGCCGACGTGGTGGATTCACCTGCAGAGCCACCCACAGTGACACCGACACCAGCTGATCCTTGGTAAAGCAATCCAAAGAGTCCGTACGGCACGGAGTCACTGACAGTCTGAGCAATACGAAAGTCTGCAAGAAACAAAGGGGGGGGGGGGGGGGTACGTAACGAGGCGTCAGACCAAACGTAGATGCAACAAAAAGAAGCGAAACAACAACCAATACACTTACAGCCTTCCTCGCCCCAGGTAGTACCCCAGCTATTCTTAATCTTGAAAGAGGGCGGGCTTGTAGTGTCATCGTATCCAACCATGAGGACGGCATGATCGATACAGCTAGTATCGGCACAAGCACATCGTCCATCGTCCGTCATGATTCCACTCGAGTACATTTCAAAAGTGGCACAGCTAGCAGCCATCACTACAGTCACAGGCTGTTTAGCCAAGGCTTGCTTCATCCTGGTGACACGCTCATTGGGGTCTGTAGGATCCGACGATGAAACGGCCAATGCAACCTTGGGGACGACAACAGCGACTGGAGCACCGTCCAAAATGTCAACCGGACACTCTTCCGAGGTAGTTCCACCGAAATCTGTAAAGGGAAGTGTTTTGAGGTCTGTCACGCCTCCTAAAGGATTAGTCGTAGTGTACCCCAAGGCTGTAATTACATTGCCACCACCACATCCGCTCTGATTGTCATCACATGAAATCATTTGTTGAGGGCTTAGATCTTCGAGCCACGTACTACAACAGGAGAGAGAATAATAAACGTGAGACAAGCTCAGAATAAAGGAGGACCAAGCAACATAACAGACGAAAACATACAAGTCTGAATCGATGGCCGCAGCTCCTTCTAATGCGCCCGCGATACTGAAACTCCAGCATCCTCCACACTGGCCTTGATTCTTGACACTCGTCACTGCATTCTTGGTGGTCCAATCCACAGAGTCCGGAAGAGTCTGAAGGTACCTTTCTGGGTCCAACTCATGTAGGAAATCAAGACCTGCTTCAAAGCTACCAGGATCTCGGGCTCCATTTCGAGCAGCAAGCTCATCTGGGTTGAGTGCAGCCAGATGGTTCAACTTGAGCTCAAAGTCCGGCCATTGAGCGTTGTGCGACGATACAAACTCTGCCACAGTCAAAATAATAGCGAGGCGTTCGGCAATATCTATTTGGTTCAATTCAATTGCTTCTCCGAATGCCGCCTTAAAATTCTCCTCAGTTATATTAGCCACGAAAATGCAGTCTTTCGGCGGGGGCGGGGAAACAACTGGTGTGAGTGATTATGCTTGCTACGATTGGCTTGCTGAGTGACGACTTGACTTACAAGGATACTCCACATCATCAAGAGCAGTAAAGTCTTCAATAGTTCCATTGATGCATGGTCCACAAAACTTTTCATTAGAAGTAGTATTGTCCACACAGAAGCGATTGCTCTCTGCGCAGTTGAGGGGATCATCATCTTCTGAGCACAAGGCGAGACCCTCTGGAATGGTGGTTGGCGCGGTTGGATCGATATCTCCTCCTAGAGATGTCGGAAGGAGACATCCCATGAAGGCAAGAACGGCAAGGATAGCAAGGATTCGCATGGTGGAAGGGAGGTTTTTGGTGAGGTGCGTGATGCGAGTTTTTTTTTGTGGCGGGTGATGGTTGATTTTTGAAATACCTACACGTGCCAATCGCTTGGATTCTACAGAGGTCTACGTAGAATCTGTACTAGTATTCTGTGGAACAAGTATCCATGAGTAATTTGATACGATCGAAGCTAACTTGGTACGATCGAAGCTCTGCTCCATGCCCGTGTCATTGATTTTGGAACGAGGTGCTGCACTTGATGATGCTGCTTCTGCTCTATCTCCACCAGAAAGTTGCAAGAAGCAGCCTGCCACTGCTCACATTTGTGCAGCACTGTCAAAGCGCACTGTCAATCAAATGGCGGGTCAGCTTGGTGGGGCAGCCCCCTGGGCAGCCCCCCCCCCCCCCCCCTGGCAGCAAAGCCCTGCCTGCGCGCGCCTTAGTGAGCAGGCACACATGGGAGTGAGGCACTGTGAGTGGCACAGCAAGCAAGGCATGAAGCCACCATGCGCCGTGAGTGGCTGCCCCCCCCTGCCCGCTGCCTTGTGCGCTTGCGTGCCACCAGCCATCGGCTCTGCAAGGCGATGCTAGCACGCGCCCTTTTGGTCGATTTGACTGGCTAAAAGTCACACCTCATTGATGGGGCTTTGAGAGCAGCCAGCAGCAGGCTCCAAGGCAAGTGCCAGCCCAGAGGGGAGGGGAGGCGGCGCGCAAGGCCCAGCCATGGCCTGCCTGCACGCTGGGCATGAGGGCGCAAAGCCGCACTCAGCAGATCATGGGAGCTTGCTCCAGCTAGCTAGAAGCAAAATTTGCTGGAGTGCACACCAGCTGCGGCACCAGCAGAGAGGCGCGAGGCCTGCTGTGTGCGCGCCTCAAAGCTGCGCACAAAGCCACACAATTTTTTGCTCTCCAGAGCTTTTTGCACACCAGCGTTTTTCAGGGCTAGCTAGCTGCCATGCAGCTGCTTGGCTGCTTGGCTGCTTGGCTGCTTGCTAGATTTGGGCAGAGCTGCGGATGCACAAAACTGCGGATTTTTTGCTATTTTTCCAGCCCAGCGGCATTTTCTTAATTTCAACTCAAAAAAGCATTTCTTTTGGTCATTTGAAACCTCCCTCCACCATGGGCGCCACTGGGATTATTGGCAACAAAATGCTATCGTTGAACAATTTCTTTGGACAAGGCTCTCTATTGACAACAATTAACCATGAAAATGCATTTCAAACAACAGAGCGTGGTCATTTTTTTGCCCCATTGGACCTGTGTGAAGATGGTGGATGTGCTGGTCATGCTGTGACAGAAAATGACCACTGTTGAGTTACTCTACTCTACTCATGGTTAACTTCAACATGTGAGGTGCCTCCAGATGCATGCAGATGCTTGCTTTATTGCTGCTCTTGCTGGGCGCCATCGTCGTGATGATGGGCGCCTTTCGACGCTCGTGACTGACATTTTTCTGGCAGAGTTTCTACACATTCTATGGGAGTCATGAGTGTTTGCGGAAATCCGCACTTTTGCCCATGACTAGCTTGGCTGCACTTGTCACGCTGCAGTGCAGCACTTTTGCCTGGCGCAGCAGCAGCGCAGAGCTCTCGCCAGCGCAGCTGCCACCAAGCGCAAGGGGGGCAGCAAAGAGGGTGGGGCAATGGCCTTGAGCAAGAAAGCCATGGCACGCCAGTGTGCCTGATGAAGTGTGCTTGATTGCCTGGGGGCAGAGCACGAGGGGAGGGGGCTGGCAGCGAGGGGCTGCCACGAGCAAGCCGGGGTGCCCCAAAAGGCCAGGTGCTCCAAAAGGCATGGCGCGCTGGTGGCTGGGGTGAGCTAGCTGGCAACGAAGGTCACGGATGGGGCCGCGTCACTCCGCCTTGCAAGCGCGCTTGTGAGCTGAGAGGCATGGCGCGGCACGGCACGGCGCAATGGCTGCTCCTCTCAGGTGCTGGGGGTGATTGTGTCAGGAGCTGCATCACATGCAAGCATGAGCGCTGAGCACAAAGCACGATGCGCCCGCTGTGAAGATGGCTGACAAGTGGCCAGCTGGCACCCGAGCCACTCAGGGTGCCGCTCTGCGCCTTGCTAGTGTGACAGGCGAGCAGTGCCAATGAGCTGGCGTGGCCAAGGCGCCACCACCAAGCATGCCATAGAGGCCTCCCACCATCTTCATGTGGAGAGGCCATGAGTGGAAAGAGGTGTGCAGCAATGCTCTTGGAGGGAGCTTTTGAATTTGGGGGGGGGGGGGGAGAAGAAAAGGTCGCTCTGCAGAAAGCACCCTGCTCTCCACGTGACGCCGCGCTTTCAACTGGAGCTTTATGGCACGAGCTTCTCGGGCACCACAAGCATCATTTTGGCTGAGCACAATGCAACCAAATGCAGCCTTTGGTGTCGCACTCTGTTAGCTCCAGCTTGCTCTTTGTCAGCTCGGGATGGCATTGGCCTGCCTTCGACTCCTTTGCTCATGGGCGCTCGATGCGTTGTTTGGGTGTTTCCTGCTGCGCCAATGACACTTAGCAGCTCTAGCTAGGCATGGATTGACAGGAAGAGTTGATTGCTGCGCCTGCACGCATGCCTCTTCTCTGCAAGTGTGGCACCTAGCTAGCCTCTTTTCCACCAAGAGCAAGCTGGCGTGCCTCTCTGCGGGCACAACGCATGTGCCCTGTAATGACTCTTGTTGCTTTTGAGCTTGTGAGTTTCATCAAATTGCACCATTGGTGTCTGCTCATGGCAAAGCCTAGCGCTAATCAAGCAAGAGCTGCTTCGATGCGCTGGGCGGCCATCCCTGCTTTTGCCACGCTGCTCTTCCACTCTAGCGTGCTGAGGCTCTGACGGCGCCTGCTAATGCTTCCATCTCTTTTCCAATTGCGTCATTTGCTGCTAGATCTGCAATGAGCAGAGCACCACTTGCCCCGCGGTGAGCTCCCAGCGCTGCTCCGAGAGCTGTGCCTCTTGGCGCTGAGCGCCCACCCAGCGCTGCGCTTTGTAGCAGCGCCTTCTTCAGGCCTTCCTTGCCATGCTTGTGCACCAGGCACAAAGCAACATGAAAGCCTTGCTCACTGTTTCAACATAAGCCGAGTCGTAACAAACACCCCAACGGCCATCTGCGTCCTTGCTTTCTATAATGATTTCACGTTTTTTGTTACGGGTATCAGTAAAAGTTATAATATCACCTTTCTTTAATCTGGCAAACCATTCTTCATCAATCGGCAGAATAGCTGTGGCTGTGTCGTCCGGTGGATTAATTCCCGGAGGTGCCAGCCATATTTTTGCCGGATTAACTACATTGCCCAGTGCATTTCGCTTCGGTTTTATATGTATTACTTTGGGACCCGGCTTCATACTTCCTGTCCTCAATTTTGGTCCACCCAGGTCCATCATTACCCGGCATTTCTTTTTGGTAATTTTTCGGGCTTGTTTCAAATTTTCGATCATTTGCCCCCAAGTTTCTGCATTATCATGAGCGCAATTAATCCTGGCACTGTTCATTCCGGCTTTAAGCAAATGATGCACATAATACGGGTCATCGGCAGCAACAGTTGGCAAAGTAACCATAATTCGGGTCCGCCGCTTTTTAGATTTATAACCGAACAACAACTTGGTATTCCGGTTCAATATTTTTTTACTTTGAGAAATTGAAAGTGTACCCAGTTCTTTCTCTTCTTTTAATTCTCCCTGAAGACAATTAATAATGGTCTTAATGTTTAACAAACTGTCCTTCACATGCCCCTCAACATTTGACAAACTTGGCAAACTCAGTTCCCTTAATTTATCCTGAAGGTTATCGACATCGAAACTTCGGAAAGCCAGATAGTGAACAAGGTTCTTTGAGCTTCGTGCATAAACAGGATGAACCTTTGAGAGTTCCTCTTTATATTGCTCTTCCATCACTGAAATTTTGGCGAGAATATTGGTAACTTCTGTATCAATTAATGCCAGTTTTTCTTTATTGAGTATCATATTTGTTTGTTTGTTACGAATTAAAAATAAGGATAAAGTTTGCGATCATCAATTAATTGCATAAAAAAAGTGAGCACCAATTCTGATGCCCACCTGCGGTTATTCCTTACCCAACTAATTGTAAGTAATTATTTTTTCCAAAGTTTTTCCATCTCTTCAAGGGTTTTACCTTTTGTTTCAGGAACCATTTTCCAAACAAAAATAAATGATAAAATGCTCATTGCTCCGTAGAACCAATAGGTTAATCCTCCACTAAATTCCATCATAACCGGATAGGTTGATGAAATAAAATAATTGGCTGCCCACTGGGCTGCAACCGCAATTGCAACCGCCTTGCCGCGTATTTTATTCGGAAATATTTCTGAAATAAGCACCCAGCAAATTGGTCCCCACGACATCATAAACGATGCAGTATAAATAATAATAAATACCAATGTACTGATACCAATAATTTTCATAAATGACAATGCACCAATGGCAAACATTCCGAGCGCCATACCAATTGAACCAACCATTAACAAAGGTTTACGGCCCCATCTATCAACGGTAAGTATTGCAACAACGGTAAAAATAACATTCACCAGTCCCATTACAACGGTTTGCAACATGGAGGCATCTTTTTCAGCACCCATACTTTCGAAAATACGTGGTGCATAATACAAGGCCACGTTGATACCTACAAACTGCTGAAATACTGACAGCAAGATACCAATCACAATCACAATTTTCCCATAAGCAAAAAGTTTGGCTGACGATTTCTCAACCGTATTTTTAATATCAGTCAAAACTTCTTTAGCCCTCTCAACACCATTAATTTTTGTAAGGATCTTTAAAGCACCTTCATCTTTATGGTTAATGGCCAAATAACGGGGGCTTTCAGGAACAAAAAACAAAAGCAAGCCAAAAATACCTGCAGGTATTGCTTCAGAAGTAAACATGCGTCTCCAGCCCACTGTGTTGATCCATTCCAATGTTTGACCATTAGCAATTCCCCAGTTTACAAAATACACTACCAGCATACCAAAAATAATTGCAAACTGGTTGATTGAAACCAGACGCCCACGGATATTTGCAGGTGCAATCTCACCAATGTACATCGGGCATACTGCCGAAGCCAAACCGACACCAATACCACCAACTACACGATAAAAGTTAAACATGTACAGAAGCCCCATGGTCGGCTCACCTTTTGTAAAAAACAAGAATTCAGGAAACCCGGAACCCAGGGCTGAAAGAAAAAACAATAAAGCAGCCAGCATCAATGCTTTCTTCCTTCCAAAATAAGATGCCAATAATCCGGAGAAACTACCCCCGATTATACAGCCAATTAATGCACTGGAGATGGTTGCACCATGCACCCAAGAGCTAAGTCCGAGCCCATTAACCAAGTATGCCTGTATCGATTTTTCTGCTCCGGAAATTACAGCAGTATCATAACCAAAAAGCAATCCGCCCAGCGTTGCCACCAGCGTAAGGCCTATTACATAAAGAAAGCTACCATTCGAGTTTTTAGACATGTTGTTTTGTATTTGTTTAGTTAATTGAAAGCGTCATTGCGAAAGAAGTGAAGCAATCTGTTACATGTTAAAGATTGCTTCGTCATACCTCCTCGCAATGACGTTCTTGTGCTTAGTATTAAATATAACAGTTAATTAATTGCTCAAACATTTCCTGCTTACCGCTAATTTGTTTTGGTTCACCGACCTCTTTTGCAATCGCATAAAGGTCTTCCATCGTTAGTTTCCCAGCTTCAAATTCGGCACCTTTGCCTGTAACAAATGAAGCATAACGCGCATCGCGCAATTTCAGGTAATCTGAATCTTTCAGTATCTTATCAGCAATAATTAATGCCCTTGCAAACACGTCCATTCCTGAAATGTGAGAAATAAAGATATCTTCCATATCGGTTGAGTTACGGCGCGTTTTTGCATCGAAATTAATGCCACCATGCGTAAAACCACCGGCAGGAATAATTTCCATCATTGCCTCAGTAACTTCATAAATATTGGTTGGGAATTCATCGGTATCCCAGCCGTTTTGATAATCACCTTTATTGGCGTCAATTGAACCAAGCATTCCGGCATCGGCAGCCATGCGTAGTTCGTGAGCAAAAGTATGGCCAGCTAATGTAGCATGGTTTACTTCAATATTCATTTTAAAATCGTCAGATAAACCATTTTTTGCAAGGAAACCAAGTACCGTTTGTGTATCAAAATCGTACTGATGTTTCATCGGTTCCATTGGTTTTGGTTCGATAAAGAAAGTACCTGTAAAACCTTGTTTGCGTCCATAATCGCGTGCCATGCGCAAAAATTGGCCCAAATGTTCCAACTCTGCCTTTGTTTTAGTGTTGTGTAGGCTCATGTAACCTTCGCGTCCGCCCCAAAAAACATAACCGGTACCTCCCAGTGCAATGGTTGCATCAATGGCATTTTTCACCTGAACTGCTGCATTGGCAACAACGTTAAAATCAGGGTTGGTTGAAGCACCGTTCATATAACGTGGATTGGAGAAAACGTTCGCAGTTCCCCAAAGCAATTTCACACCTGAAGTTTCTTGTTTTGCCTTTGCGAAATCAATCATTTTGGTCATGCGCTTTTCAATTTCGAAAACCGAACCATCGCCTACAACATCAGTATCGTGGAAACAATAAAACGGAGCACCAATTTTTGTAATGAATTCGAAAGCTGCATCCATTTTTTCTTTGGCTGCATCCATTGGGTCAGTTGCTCCAACCCAAGGAAAAATTTGTGTTCCTGGGCCAAATGGGTCACCACCATCACCGCAGAAGGTATGCCAGTAAGCTACCGCAAAACGAAGGTGTTCCTTCATGGTTTTACCATTTACAACTTTGTTTTCGTCATACCACTTAAATGCCAGTGGTTTTTTTGAATCCGGGCCTTCAAATTTGATTTTATCAATTCCCGGAAAATACTCTTTGTTTCCTTTTACTACTGTCATGATTTTATTTTTTTGTGTGTTAATTTTTATTGTGTTTTATTTTGTCATTCTGAACGTAGTGAAGAATCTCTGCACAATCACTCTTTAGATCAGACTCTTCACTACGTTCAGAGTGACAACTACATCGCTTTCTCTAATTCATTCTTCCAATTCTGATATGCCGCTTCGTATTCTGCTTTTTTATCTTCATCCGGAGCAATGGTTTCCAGTTTCTTCAGACTTACAAAAGCTTCTTCTGCGGAAGTATAATACCCCGATCCAATACCTGCTCCACGTGCAGCACCGATTGAACCATCTGTATTGTAAAGTTCAATGGTTGCACCTGTGATTCCGGCCAAAGTCTCCCTGAAAATCGGACTTAAAAACATGTTGGCTTTGCCTGCCCGGATTACTTTTGCATCAATGCCAATTTCTTTCATAATATCCATTCCATATTTAAATGAAAAGACAATTCCTTCCTGCGCTGCCCTAAACAAATGGGCATCTGTATGGATATTGAAATTAATTCCTGAGAACTTAGAACCAAGATTTTTATTCTGAAGCACACGCTCGGCACCATTTCCAAATGGAAGAATAGAAAGTCCTTCTGAACCAATGTCAATTGATGCTGCTTTTTTATTCATTTCTTCATACGAAAAATTAGAACTGCCAACATATTTATTTAACCATGAATTGAGAATACCTGTCCCGTTGATGCACAACAAAACTCCCAAGCGATTGGCTACAGTCGAATGGTTTACATGCGCAAAGGTATTCACCCTTGAAAAAGGATCATATTTTACTTCGCCACTTACCCCATAAACCACACCAGATGTACCTGCAGTAGTTGCAATTTCACCCGGGTTTAATACATTTAATGAAAGTGCATTGTTTGGTTGGTCACCGGCACGGTAACTAATTTTAATTCCCGGAGCCAAGCCCAATTCTTCAGCCGCTTGCTTGCTGACTTCTCCCTGCACTGAAAAAGTTGGAACAACTTCAGGAATAAATGAAGCATCAATTCCATAATGATCCAGCAACATCGAAGCAACTTTGTTTTCCTGAAAGTCCCACATAATGCCTTCCGACAAACCGCTTGCCGTTGTTTTTATTTCTCCTGAAAGTTTCATTGCAATGTAATCGCCGGGTAGCATGATTTTATCAATCTTGCTATACAATTCAGGCTCGTTATCTTTAACCCATTTTAGTTTTGATGCAGTGAAGTTTCCCGGAGAATTTAATAAACTGGAAAGACATTTCTCTGCGCCAATTTCTTCAAATGCCTTATCACCAATACCTGCAGCACGGCTGTCGCACCAAATAATGGATGGCCTCAAAACCTGCTTGTTTTTATCAATTGCAACCAGGCCGTGCATCTGATATGAAATTCCTATTGAATCAATATCTGCAGGCTGAACTTTTGATTCAGCCATTACTTCAGCCAAAGCCAATTTCAGGTTTTCCCACCACAATCCGGGTTCCTGCTCTGCCCAACCAGCCTGTACAGCTGTTATCTTCATTTCTGCTTTCGGATAAAATGAAGTTGCCACACAAATACCGGTTTCACCATTTACAAGGGAAGCTTTTACCGATGAGCTCCCAATATCGAATCCTAATAAATACATTTATTTCTAATTGTTAGATTAATTTCCTCATAACCCGTTCTGTTCTGGTATGTTCAACAAAAATAGAACTGTTTCTCTCGTTCTCAAATTTGAAAATTGTGTTATAAAGCAGTTTTTATAAAGAGCTCCTGATTTTAAGACTAGTAGGTACGGTAAAATTCATCTTTTCACCGTGGGCAACAAACTCAGCAGCCTTTTTACCCATCAACTCAAAATCAGTTGAAAGAACCGTAATCCCATCTTTCACATATTTTTTCATGGGGGTTTCGTTGTACGAAATAATGCCGACATCTTCGCCCGGAGCCAAGCCTTTTTGCTCGCATTGGTCCAAAACCTTTGCAAGGGTGCGGTCGCTCACTAATAAGTAAAGCTGACCTTTTTGAATATCCAGTTTTTTGAATTCTTTCAATACCTTGTACTTTATATTAAAATCTTTGGCAAACTTTTCGAAATACTCAATTGAAACAGGCGGGTGGTAAGTAAATTCAGGATACAAATAAATGAATTCCTTGTATTTTTTAATCAGCTCAATATTTTCTGCAAGGTTGTCGTAAACTGCTTGTCCGAAATCCTGAAAAACGGTCGATTGATTTTCTGTTGAATGAATAATCCAGTCAATAATTAGCAATTTATCTGATTGAATCAGGGAAGTAATTGCACCAACTCTTGGGTGGTCAAAATTCATAATAATGTATTTCGAATAACGACCAATACTTTCTTTGATGATCTTTTCAAACAAATCGATATTATAATGGTGAAAATGAAGGTCCACCTCAACGTTTTCGGGCAAATTATCACGGAAAGATGCAAACAGCACTTCCTTGTATGCTTTAAAAGTATCGAGAAATAAAAACACCTTTGTTGTTGCCTGTGCAACAAAATATCCCCGGTTTGGAACTGATTCAACAATGCCCCTGTTTTTCAATTCAGCATATGCCTTAAAAACGGTGTCCCTGGAAAGAGAATTTTCGCGGCATACCTGGTTAACGGATGGAAGAATATCTCCTATCTTCAGCGTATTTTGACTAACAGCATCGATTACACAATCAATTAATTGCTGAAACTTTAACACATTAGAAGCCGGATTTATTGTGAACTTAAATTTGCTCATAATTCTATTTAATTTACAGGTGTTCTGTTCTGGTATGCAAACATACAAAAAAAAAGTAAATGGCTAAATTGATTAATTGCTGAATTGTTAAATTCGTACCTTGAATTCAAAAACCAGTAACTATGATACGTGATTTGATAATTAAAAACAGAAGTTACAGAAGATTTGTACAAACCGAAAGGATATCTACTGAACAGCTAAGCAATTGGATTGAACTGGCCCGTTTTTCTGCATCGGGAAGAAATTCCCAGCCACTAAAATTCATTCTTACAAACGATGAAGAGACCTGTAACAAGATTTTCCCCAACCTGGGTTGGGCAGGTTATTTAAGCGATTGGAAAGGACCAAAAGAAGGTGAACAACCGGCGGCTTACATTACCATGCTCCATGATACAAGTATTGCCGATAACTATTTTTGTGACGATGGAATTGCTGCACAAAGTATCTTGTTAGGTGCTGTTGAAGAAGGTTTTGGTGGCTGTATGCTGGTTTCGGTAAACCGGAAAAAAGTAAGGGAAATCTTAAACATTGATGGAAAATTTGAAATTATTCAACTAATTGCATTAGGGAGACCTGCCGAGACAGTTGTCTTAGAAGATATAGAAGACGGCGATATTAAATACTGGCGTGATGAAAATGATGTGCATCATGTACCGAAAAGATCGCTAGATGAGTTAATTATTAAATAGGATCTTTTATTTTGTGAAAAAACTATTTTGCATATTCGTTTTAATTGTATCCGGTTTAAGCTGTTATTCCGATTATTCTGATGTTGATACATATATCAGGACACACTATAGCATATCCAGCGGATTGCCCAGCACTAATATTTACTGTGTTACACAAGATTCAATTGGAGCCATTTGGTTTGGCACCGATAAAGGCCTGAGCCGCTTTGATGGGAAATCATTTTATAATTACCCACTTCCTGACGAGTTAGGTAAAAGTAAAATTATTGACATTGAGGTTTCCGATAAAAATCATTTTTTGATTTTGCTTCTAAATGGCAAATTGTACAATTTTGATGGAGAACATTTCCACCCCAGTGAACTTAACAAAGATTTTGAGCCTTTTTCAATAAGCGATATTTTCTTCAGTAAAAAATATCTAATTGTTGGCACTAAAGAAAACGGGGTATTCCAATGTTCCGATGGAGAAATAAACAGACCAAAAGGAAAATATCCAAAACAAATAACAAAAATTAGCCGTGACCAAAAAGGCAACCATTTTATCACTGCCAGGCACGGTGTTTATATGCTCAGTAATGATTCATTGATACTGATCACAAATAATGAAAGTCTCACTTACAACTCATTTTTCCAACAACAAAGAGGAAATAATTGGTACAGCACCCGAAACGATGGAATTTATCGGGATATTTCAGGAAAGTGGAAACTAATCCGCAACTTTGATGGAAATAATGTTTTTGCCGGATTAATTATTTTTGACCTGTTTGAAGATTTGAACTCCGAAATATGGGTTTCTACCAATAAAGGTTTGTATCGAATTGTTGATAACATGTATCGTGAAATTTACGTTTTTCAGGAATTGAGGAATGTGAAAATTAACAAAGCTTTTTCGGACAGGGAAGGAAATATCTGGGCCATTGCATCCGGAAAAGGAGTTTACAAATTGCAACGTCATTATTTTGATAATAGAAGTCCACAACCCGGATTTTCAGAAGAAAGTACAAAAATACTGGTTAAAGATTACACCGGAAAAGTGTGGGTGCAGGCTCCCAACGAACCATTAACCCGGTCTGACGGTTGCTACCTTGACAGGTTTTGGTTAAAGGATTGGATTGGAAACAGACATATTTTATGTGCAAGTAATGTAGATACCTTGGTTTTGTTTGGTGGCGAACAAATATTAATGCAGTACAATGGAAATGAATTTTCTGCATACAATTACACCGGACTGCCTTCCCGCTTTATCATAAAAAAACTATCAAAAGATATTGAAGGAAATGTACTAGCTGTGTTAAGAAACAATGATGTATGGAAATTCACTGATAATAAATGGGAAAAAATAAATGAGATTAGTGCCAGTCCCAATATCAACTCTATAGCACTTGATTTTTGGGGTAGAAACTGGCTGGCCACAGATAATGGGATATTTACGTATGAATTTGGGCAGTTTAAACAATTTCACTGTAATTTTTTTGGTGATGACGCAAAAATTAATGTTGTAAAAACCATAGCAGATGAAGTATGGATTGGTTTAGAACATGGTTTATTGATTCTTGAAAACGATTCGATAAAACAATTTATAACAGAAAAAAACGGCTTACATAGCAACAATGTTACTGCCTTAAAGCTTTCAACTGATCATGCGATTATTGGTACTGATAAAGGATTTGCATTTTACAAGAACGGCAGTTTTACCTGGTTTACATCGGAGGATGGTTTGGCAAGCAACCATATTATTGGCGATAATATTGAAGAAATTGGAGGTAAAACTTTTATGGTTACCAACAATGGCTATTCCATGTACTACGATTGGTACAACTTTAATAATCCATCAATAAAAGTTCAACTGTCATCAATAAAAACAAATAAAGATACGGTTGATTTTAATCTTCTAAACAACGATCCAGACACACTTTCATTATCTGCCGGGACACAAAATATAAACCTGACCTACAGCCTGATTGATTTAAAAAAATATTACAAAGCTTACAGGTACCAACTAAAAGAAGATGAAAAAATAATTGTCGAAGAGAATTTAAAAGTTCCATCCATTTCACTGATAAATATGAATTTTGGTAAGTACAAACTCGTTTTAGATGGACTTGGCCCAAGTAGTGAGTGGACCAGGCTTAAAGAACAATTTATTATCATCAAAAAACCATTTTACCTTAGAAACGGGATGTTGCTTTTATATATGCTAATTGTTTTTATTGTACCAATATTTGTCATCCGACGCAAACAAAATCAACAAAAGAATAAATACAGCACCAGCTCACTATCGAAAAGTAAAGAAAGTGACCTCGAACTAAATATCCGTTGTTTGATTGAAGTGGAAAAAGTTTATAAAGAACCGGATATTTCCCTTGCAATTTTATCAGAAAAACTTAATACCTCAAAAGAGCATATTTCGCAAGTCATCAATAAAAGCTACAAGCAAAACTTCAACTCTCTCATCAACTATTACCGAATTGAGGAAGCAAAAATCCTGCTTGAGCAAAATAAATTTAAAACAATAATCGAGGTAGCTTATGAAGTAGGGTTTAATTCGAAATCAGCTTTTAACACTGCTTTTAAAAAATTTACCGGCATTACACCAACTCAGTATAAGAAAAACTGCGACTAGTCTTTAATGCACCTGATTGCATTATGAGCCCACGTTTTAGGTTGTTTATATGTATGTAGGTTACTCAAATTATGATGGATACATTTATACAAAACCTGGTTCCCATCGTTTGTTGAAGTAAAAAAATTGGCATCTTCTCCCATCATCATAAATTCTCCTGTTTCATAATGTCTGCCTCCGTTTGGGCGTGCTGTAAATCCATAGTCATCCGTTCCGTTTCTATTCTCAGACCAACCAGTTTTAGATTTTAGGTGATTACCCACGTGCTGTATAAATGGATATTCATCTCCTCCTGTCTGGTATCCCCCATGTTCATTACTAATAAATTGTTCCAGGGTAATCCATTCTGAGTTGCTTGGCAGATGCCATCCATCAGGACAAACATTTTGAGCAGTTGTCCAATTGTAAAGAGCACCATAAGTTGTGTAGTTATTTGTAGCTTTTGCCGCATCAATATCCGATCCGGTATAATCGTAAACCCATGCTCCATTATTTAATGTTTCAGAGCTTATGTAAGCAAGGTTTTCAGCCATCCATGTTTGTGTTCCGATGGTTACGGTTTTATAGGTTTTATTATCTCTGCCATCTGTGAAGGAATCTTCTGTTTCTTCTATTGTCTCGTTTTTATCAGAACCACAAGAAAAAAAGAAAAAAACGCATACCAATAAAAACATGAATTGTCTCATAAGATAAAATTTAATTTATTAATTTTCAATGCACCTAACTGCAAAAGCATGACCATTTCTATTGGCTGTAACAAAATACAAGTCTGCCTGATCGAAAGCCAAAGATGGAAATTCAACATCACCGCTTGATGTGGCTGTAGACGACCAATAGTGACACCAACCTGGTGCTCCTTCAAACACCTTAGGTCCAGTATAATATCCACCTGAAGGAGTTGCAGAAAAACCTGAAGCATTATCAGCAGCTGTGTTTGGTGATGGCCAAACAGATGTTCCTGTTGCTTTAAGATGCCCACCAGCAACAGCTTTTCCACCAACATTGTCAAACAATGTATTCCATTCAGCATCAGAAGGAATATGCCAACCATCAGGACATGCATTTTGAGCTGTTTCCCAGTTGTAAAGAACTCCCTGATTTTTGAAATTGTTAGTCGCTTTGGCAGCTGCCAAATCCGATCCGGTAAAATTATAAACCCAGCCACCATTATTCAATAGATCATCGGTCAGATAGGCTAAATTTTCTGCCATCCAGGTTTGTCCTCCCAAAGTGACTGTATTATAAACAGTTCCATCCCTACTATCGGTTACTGTACCAGAAGTAAAAGTAATAGTTACCGGATCTTCATCTTTACCACAAGAGAAGAACGATATAATAATTAATAAAACTGTAATTTTTTTCATTTTTGCTTATATTTTATCTGATTTATATTTCATAAATATTTAAGTACTTTGTTATATTCTAATATTTTCTATTGGTAATCTTTGATCCAAACATCAAGGGTACCTGTCCGGTCTGAGGTAAATGCAATTTTACTACCATCTGGTGACCAATCAGGATGGTTATCTGATGCCGGGTTATTTGTAAATTGTTGTATTTGCAGGGTATTTACATCCATAATCCAAATCTCCCTATTACCTGTTCGCTCCGATGCAAATGCAATCTTTTCGCCATCAGGAGACCAGTTTGGCCAGGCGTCCTCGGAACTATGGTCAGTGATTTGTTTCATTCCGCTTCCATCTGCATTGACAATCCACAAATCCATGTTTCCATTTTCCTCTGCAGTCATTACAATCTGTTCACCATCAGGTGACCAATCACATATTTCATAATAAATGGATTTAGTAGTGATCTTTCTTGAATTACTACCATCTATATTCGATGTGTAAATACCATTATTGCCCCCATAAAGCAGGCGTTCTCCATTGGGTGAAACTACTGGTTTTCCGGCACCTTGCTTTAACAAACTTGTCGTTTTAGTAGCGCGGTCAAATATGAGAATATGTAAGCCTGGTGTTTCATTATATCCATCAAATATGATTTTAGAACCATTATCAATAAAATCGAAATGAATATCTCCTTCATTCTGAAAAAGTAAGGTTTCATTCTTATTGTTGACATTGCATATATATAAATTACATGTTTGTGGATTTCGCAATGTATAAAAGAGAGAATCATCATGCAGCGGGTGCCATTTGGGGTGGTATTCCATAGTATTGGCACTAGTGATCCGGATAGCATTAGTGGTAATTGGGGATAAAACCTCATTTAATTCATCATCATTCTTATCGCAAGCAAGCAATAAACATATAAAAACAATAGCCAAAAAGCTTTGGGTAGTCAAGTATTTAATTTTCATTTTCTGTTTTCTTTTTAAAATAATTCTGGATCTAAAATACATGGAGGTATTGAAAAAAATGTTCAGGATCATTATTCAGTACCTAAAATACTTTCAGATTTATACTTTTACCATTGCAATTTTAAATACTTCGGTTATGATGAAAATGAGCTATTTGGGGGTTTTCATATTATGGTTAATATTATCTGCCTGCAATAAAGATGAAAACAAACAGCCTGATTATATTGGAACAGGTAGTTATACCGGGGATTATTTCCCGACTTCGGAATGGCGAAGCTGCGAACCGGAACAAGCAGGTATGGATGTTGACAAGCTAATTGAGATACACAATTACGTATCCAATCCAAACATCAATACAAATGGAATCCTGATTGTAAAAAACGGGCACATAATATTAGAAGATTATTTTAACGGGCACAATCAACAATCGCTGCATTCCAGTTATTCTGTTGCAAAGAGTTTCACATCAGCAGTGGTGGGAATTACAATTGATAACGGAGTTATTGAAAGCGTAAACAATAAAATTGAGAATTACTTTTCACAGCTGCAGGCTGAAAATGTTCAGACTGAAAAAAAGGACGTTACCATTCAGCATCTGCTAACAATGAGTGCCGGATTTGAATGGAACGAAAGTGATTATTATTCAGACAATGCGGTAAATGATGTATTTGGTATGATCTCTTCAAATAATTACATTGACTATGTTTTAACGAAACCAATTACAGCAGCACCAGGAAGCCGTGTTTATTATTCCAGTGGCGAATCAATGTTACTTTCAGGTGTTGTGCAGGCTGCAAACGGAACAAGCATGTACAATTATGCACACGAGCATTTGTTGCAACCTATTGGAATCAATTCAAACTTTCAATGGGAAACAGACAATGCAGGAAATACGGTTGGTGGCTGGGGAATAAATACCACTTTGCGCAATTATGCACGCTTTGGTTTTTTATACTTGAACAAAGGAAATTGGGACGGCCAGCAAATAATTTCAGAACAATGGATTGATGACTCATGGGATCCAGAAGTTTCCGGCATTGGTAATTATGGCTATCAATGGTGGATTGCAAAAGGTTCTGCCAGTTTTAAAGACGATAATCTTCCTGAAGATACATATCTTGGAGTTGGAATTTATTTGCAATACTTAATCATTATACCATCCGAAAAACTGGTTATTGTCCGCACTGGAAGGGATGTTCCGTCAGAAACCCCGGACTGGAGTACCGGAGAATTTATTTCAATGGTGGTAAATGCAAAAACAGGACATTAAAAAAAGAAGGCACCTCCATGGATGCCTTCTTTTTTTAACCTCTAAAAAACAATGCTTTTATTATATGGTAAGCCATTTTCGGATTTTCCTTTAAACGACGGGTTGAATAACCAAACCATTCTTTCCCAAATGGAACGTAAACCCTCATTTTATGGCCTTTTTCTACAATCGATTTTCTTAGGTCAGGCGTAACTCCATACAACATTTGGAATTCGTACATGCCTTTTGAAACATTTTTCTTCTCAATCAGTTCATAAGCCCTTTCAACCAGCTCTTTGTCGTGGGTTGCAATGCCTGCATACATTTGCTGATCGAACATGAATTCAAGATCTTCAGTAAAATGGTTTTGCACCTCTTTAAAATCTTTAAATGCAATATGTTCAGGTTCCACATAAATTCCTTTACACAAGCGGAAGTTCAATGGTGTACCATTTAGCTGAACCTGCTTCAGGTTGGTAAGGTCATCCAATGTGCGGCGCAAATATGCCTGTACAACCAAGCCTACATTTTTGGGATATTTAGCAAGCAGATATTTGTAAATTTCTATCTCAATATCAACACATTGAGAGTCTTCCATATCAATACGCACAAACGTATCTTTCTCCACTGCTTTTTTTATCACTTCTTCAATGTGATCACGGCAAATATCCTTATTGATCAACAAACCAAACATGGTTGGTTTTAAAGAAAAATTGCCAACAATATTTTCTGATGTAAACCTTTCAATAATTTCAAGGTATTGATTTTTATTGTCTTCTGCCTGTTCCAGATTTGTTATAAACTCACCCAGCAGGTCAATTGTCACTTCAATTCCTTGTTTGTTTAATTCCTTTGCTGCTTTTAGCCCATCTTCAATTGTTTCTCCGGCAATGTACCTTTTCGAGAATATCCAAATTAGTTTCTTAGGCATATAAGGCAGCATGTTTGCAATTACCTTATTGATCATTTTTTTCGATTTTTGCTTTTTCTCCGCTTGCTAAAATACGATAGGAATGCAATGGGATTTTATGACCTTTATCAAGGTAGGTGCATGATTTTACGCAGCATTTTTATATAGTTGACTGAACTACAAGCAATAAAACTTTGGAGAGTTAAAAATTATTATTTAACTATGCAATCCTGATTTAAATTTATATTTTTGGCGGGATATGAAAACTGAACACTGGTTTCTGTTGTAGTTCTATATTATTGTGATTAAAACATAGGCTGAAACCAGAGGGGATCTTATAATTTAACTTTTTAACTGTATGAAAAAATCATCATTGATTATTAACATTGTATTGGCTATTGCTATAGCAGTGATTTATGTTTTACATTTTGCAACCGGAAAACCTGAAAGTAGCAACAATGCACAAGAAGGTACGAAAGCGGATAAATCGGGATTGAATATTGCCTACGTTAAGGTTGACTCCCTGATTGTAAATTATGATTTAGCACAAGAGTTACACGATGATTTTACAAAAAAACAAGAAGCCTTTACCAGTGAGTATGCTGAAAAAAGGAAGAAATTTGAAGAACAAGCTGTAGCTTTTCAGGAAAAAGTGCAACGTGGTGGTTTTTTAACACAACAACGTGCTATTCAGGAACGTGACCGTTTAGTTGGAGAAGAACAGGAAGTTGCCAAACTTGACAATGAATTGTCGACTAAACTTGCTCAAATTCAGGCAGACAATAACAAACAATTATTGGATAGTTTAATGAATTATCTTAAAATTTATAACGCTGCCAGTAAATACGATTACATTCTGAATTCAGGAGAAATATTGATTGGTGACGAAACAAGTAATATCACTTCTGAAATTCTTACAGCTTTAAATGCACGTTACAACGCTGCAAAATAATTGGATATTAAAAACTTCACAGATACAATCCTGTCTCTAAAATTAGGGGCAGGATTATTTTTTATACTAATTTAGAAATCTTTTAATTTTATTTGTGATTAACGATTTCAGATTGCTTTGTTTGCCAAGCGTTACATAGAAAAAAATATTCTTTATCCTGAGTTTATTCCTGAGAAACCGGATACTGAGCTGGGAATAATCGTTGTTATTCCTTGTTTTCGGGAGCCAGATATACTGCAACCCCTGAGTTCATTGCTTGTTTGTAATCTTCCTGATAAAAACATTGAAGTTATTATTGTTGTTAACCATTCTGAATCAACACCATCAGAAATAATCCATTTTAATCAAAGAACATACAACGAAATTCAGGAATGGGCAAATGAAAATAATTCAAATCAACGAAGATTCTACCCTATCTTGCCAGATGCCTTTCCTAAAAAATATGCGGGCGCAGGAATGGCCAGAAAAACTGGCATGGATGAAGCAATCAGGCGGTTTAATCAGTTGGATAAAAACGATGGATTGATCGTTTCATTGGATGCCGACACACTGGTTGATCCAAATTATCTGACAGAAATTGAAAAGCACTTTAACAATCATCCAAAACATGTTGGGGCGACTTTAAGATTTCAACACCGGATTGATCCTTCGATGGATAAACGACAAATTAAAGGGATTCATTTGTATGAAAAGTACATGCATTATTATAAAGATGCACTTGACTTTTCTGGATTTCCGTATGCCATGCACACCATTGGCTCTGCCTTTTGTGTGCAAGCTGAAGCATATACAAAGCAAGGGGGCATGAACCGGAAACAGGCTGGCGAGGATTTTTATTTCCTTCACAAACTAACACAACTTGGCAAGATTGGAGAAATTACATCAACCTGCGTTTATCCATCTGCGCGCTTGTCCGATCGTGTTCCTTTTGGCACTGGACCAGTTTTAAAAAAGTGGCTGCATAATGAAGAAGATTTAAACAATACCTATTCATTTCAGGCATTCATTGATTTAAAAGCTTTCTTCGATACAATTGAGAAAATATATGGTTGTTCTGCTGAAGATTATTCACGTTTGATGAAAAACCTACCAGCATCAATTTCTGCATTCCTACAAAAAGAAGATTTTGAGAAAGAACTGGAAGAATTAAATAAAAACAGTTCCAATCTGGGCTCATTCACTAAACGCTTTTTTCAGAAGTTTAATGCTTTCAGGATTTTAAAATTCATGAATTATTCTCATGAAAACCACTTTTCAAAAGAAAACCTGAGCAAACAAATAAGTTTGCTAAAAAATGCCGTTAACTAATTCTCTTTGCTGTTTCCTGAATTAATTCCCAGGCTGCCGACACATGTTCCAATTCAGTATTTGCCTGCCCGATGCTCATTCGAAGCACAAACTTCCCGTTTAAAACAGTATGCGTGAAATATATTTTCCCTTCCTGGTTAATTGTATCCATCAACTGTTTATTAAAACCATCTCCATTTTTATGATAGAAACATACCAAGTTTAGCGGTGGCTGGTTGAGCAACTCAAAATCTTCCGATTTTTCAACCCATGCAGCAAATTGCTGTGCCATTTCAACATGCTTACGGATATGAAATTGCAGCCCTTTAACCCCATAATGACGAATGACAAACCATAATTTCAAAGCACGAAATTTCCGTCCCAGTTGCACATGCCAATCACGGTAATCAATCACTGCACCTGATTCGGTAGCCTGGTTTTTTAGGTATTCAGGAAGAATGCTTAAAGTCTTGATTAAAACCTTTCGATCAGCTACAAAAAAACAATCGCAATCGAAATTAGTAAACATCCACTTGTGTGGATTAAACAGGTAACTGTCGGCCAGCTTAATGCCATTCAGCATCGGCCTGAATTCCGGGCAAATGGCTGCCGTTCCCGACATGGCTGCATCAACGTGCAACCAAAGCCTGTATTTTTTGCAAATTTTCCCTATTTCCAAAACCGGATCGATGGCATTGGAAGAAGTCGTACCAACCGATGCACAAACAAAGAATGGAGTAAAACCGTTCTCAATATCCGTTTTTATTTGCAGCTCCAGCGCTTCCGGGTTCATTGCAAATAATTCATCCACATCAATTTTACGTAGGTTATCTTTACCAATCCCTGCAATTTTCACTGCTTTTTCTACCGATGAATGGGTTTGTGATGAAACATAAGCAAGCAAACCTTTTGGGTTTCCTTTATCGTTCGATTCAAAATTTGTCCTCTTTTCACGAGCTGCCAATAAAGCTGTCAGCGTTCCGGTTGATGCCGTATCCTGTATTACTCCCCCTCCGTTACCTATTGATTTAAATTGCTCCGGCAGCTGCATCATATCAGCCAGCCAGTCAAGAACATGTGTTTCCAATTCAGTAGCAGCCGGACTGGTTGCCCAAATCATTCCCTGCACACCCAACCCTGAAGCCAGCATTTCTCCCAATAATGAAGGCACTGAATGATTGGATGGAAAATAAGCATAAAAGTTGGGTGATTGCCAGTGGGTAATTCCGGGCATAATTATTCTTTCCACATCCTGCATCATGGTCTCAAATGATTCTCCATTTTCCGGAGCTGAAAGTGGTAACTGCGATCTTATTTCGCCCGGTTTAACCTGCGACATAACCGGATAATTTTCTACATTCTCCAAATAATCAGCAATCCAGTCGATCATTTTTTTTCCTTGTTCCCGAAACCCGGAAATTGGCATGTGAAACGATTTCTTTTCTTCCATTTTTATTTTCTTAAATATACTGCTAAAACTCCAAATTCTGGGCTAAAACCCTTGGTGCATCTAGCTTTCACTAACCCGGGCATTAATGCCCGGATTAATCAACTTACAAACGAAAGAGGGCTTTAGCCCATGATTATAATTTGCTAATCCCCCGGAGATGAATTATTTACTATCTAAAACCTGAGCTCAAAACGATCAGGAATTTTTTCAGTATTGAAATAACTAATGTTTGTATTTGAAACGACTGCTGCAGGCGGCCCGGTTTTGATCCAATCAATAAAGGTCTCAATATTAATTTTTGTACCATGTGCTTCAATCTCCACATCGCTATTGGGCAAATTCCGAACCCATCCCGTAATGGAGAACTCAGCAGCTTTTTGCCTGACAAAGTACCTAAAACCAACACCCTGCACTCTTCCGCGAACGGTTATATTTACCGATTTTAGCTGCAATTATTGAGCTGGTTGTACCGGTTCGTTTCTAAAAAGTGGCACCGCATCTTTATGACTTAAAGTCCAGATGGAATAAACCCCAACAGCTGTCCCAATCGGAAAACTGAATAAATTCAATACAGAAATAATTAGTGTTAAAATACGTGCCCATTCTTTCATTTTAAACAAGCCCAATCCAGCAATAAAACCAGGTATTGAAACGATAAACAGAAATATTGCAGCTACGTTTGCAACAATTGTTAAAACAATTTCTGCTTCCCGCTCATCCACAAAATCACCAACCAGATTCAAAACTGCATAAATAACAACCGCAAATAAAAATCCTAAAATACTAAGGCCTATCTGAAGCGAGGCAACCGCTTTTACGTGTCCTTCCATGATTAATTGTTTTTTGTTTAAGGCTAAAATTAATCATTATTAATCAGTGTTTTAAATTTATGGGACATATTTATTTCGAACAATGAACAGGAAAGTTTCAATTTAAATATTGACATATTTGCAAGTTTTGTTATTTCGGTTAATTTTGTATTCGAATTCGGAAAAGGGTATTTCATATGGCTATCATCAAAATTATTTTATTGGCAATTGCATTTGTAACACTGGCGATGCTGGGGTTGGCAACAAGAATCTTACTAAAAAAAGATGGTAAGTTCCCTAATACTCATGTTGGAGGGAACAAGTACCTGAGAAAACAGGGAATTGCTTGTGCAACAACACAGGATAAAGTTGAGCAGGCCAAAGCTAAAAAAGAAATGCAATTTAAAAATCTGAAATTGGCTGATAACGAGGTTGCGTAAGCGGCTTTTTTATTCGAATTCTTTCAGCAACAATTCTTTGAAACCTTCAGAGAACCAACTTTTGTTCCCCCCATTTTTATCGGAATAAATAAAATAAACCTCCAAACCTTTCTGCGATTCTGCAATCTCAATTGATTTTTCAATACCCAGCACCATAAATGCTGTTGCAAAAGCATCCGCGGTCATACAATCATCAGCCAAGACCGTTGCACTTAATAATGAATGTTGTATAGGATAACCGGATTTTGGATCAATCGTGTGGGCATATTTTTTACCATTTTCAATATAAAAATTGCGGTAATTACCAGAAGTTGCCAACGCTTTATTTTCGAGTTTTACATGCGCTTTTAATTGTTGATTGGCAAAAAACGGATCATCGTTTGGTTTGCTAATTCCCAACACCCAATTTTTCCCTTTCTGCTTCCTGCCTTTGGTCACCACTTCACCACCAATTTCTACCAAATAATTTTTACTGCCTTTTAAATTAAGGAAATCACCAACCACATCGCAGGCATAACCTTTGGCAATGGCGCTGCAATCGAGCATGGTATTTGGGTGCTCCTTTACAATCTTGTTATTTTCCAACATTATTTTTTGGTATCCGGTAATTGCTTTTAACGAATCGATTAATTCCTCCGTAATGTTTTCCTTGTTTTTAAAACCGAAACCCCAAACATTGACCATTGGGGCAACCGTAATATCAAAAGCACCATCGGTTATTTCTGAAATTTCCATTGCCCGGTTGAATACAGTCAAAAAATAATTATCCGGTTGTACTTCCTCATTTCTGTTGATTTTGGAAATTACAGAAAGACTGTCGAAAGTAGATAAGGAACGGTTCAGTTTATTCATTTCCTTTTCAATATCCAACTGCAAATCCTCCCCGGTCGGACTTTCATATTTGATGGTATACAAGGTACCGTAAATTCTACCTGTGTTGGTAATAAATTTTGCCTGCTTCTGACAAGAAACAGCAACAAATACGAATAATGCAGCGATTAAAATGTTAACTCTCATGGCACTTGGTTTATAATACCACGAAGATATAAAATGGTTGAGATAGAAATTCGGATGAATTAATATTTTTTATCCAGAAGAATGAGAAAATGACAGTTCATTCTTGTTTGTTGTACTGATCCGTCAGCTAACAGAATAGTATCTGATGCTTAAGAACCCTTATTATGAGACCTTTCACTTCGTCGGGATTGACAAAATTAGAAATCTATTATTTGCCGCATAGATTATATTCTTTATGTACACCTGAAATATCAATGCGAACATGAGTGACCATCACCATGTTGGGAACAAACTTGTCCACTATCACTTAATTTTCCTGCTAAATAATCATCAAGCAACGAATCAATCCCCCCTGAACAGCCACGGATAACCGAAATACCTGCTGCGTTTAATTTGCTAATAGCTCCTTGACCAATAGTCCCGGCCAACATTTCTGTTACATTTTTTTCATTCAGGGTAACAGTAATATTTGATTTACATCCACAACCATCGGGTGAATGTAAAATCTCTTTATTCACAACCTTTTTGTTTTGAATGGTAAAAACCGTAAAATACTGGCAATGTCCAAAATGGTCGTCTACCTGATTGTCGCGGCTCGCAACTGCTATTTTTATTTCTGAATGAATTGGTTTAAAACTATTAAAATCGCTCATGATCCTCTCTCTTTTTAGAACTTATGATTAATATAGTGACGCAAAAATAATATTTTATTATTGAAAATAATAAGGTCAAAAAAAACAATTCATAAAGGATGACATCTTTACATTTGAATGAATAAAGATGTCATCCTAATAAAAAAACAGGGACTCCCGGGCCCCTGTTTTACCAATATGAAAAATAATTTCTGCCTAAATAAAACGTTCCCGTTTTTGCAGATTATACAGTCCGAAAAGTAAGAAAAGTACAGAACCAACAACAAGGAAGATCCTGTTTTTAACAATGACACCTTCCCAAATAGTTTCATTCAAATAACGCGGCATATTAAAAGGGTTTAAAAACATATCCCATTGTGTATTCTCCACCGATTCACTGATGATAATCAAAACCACCCCCATTAATACCATTACTACCGCCGTTCCGTATCCATTTTTTATTAATGTTGAAAACATAAATGCCAAACAGCCAATAAATACGATTGGGTACATTGCCTGAACAGTCATTTCAAGCAAATTTATTTCTGCCAAAAAGATGCGGCATAAAACAGCGTACAAGTACATAATGATAAACACCTGTATAAATACCATTACCATTCGCACCAACCAAACCTTGTAACGGTAGTCAGGAATTCCAAACAATATTTCCAGGATACCAGCATCCACATCGTTCTGAATGCCAAAGGTCATCGGGTAAAAAATTAGCAGGATGCCCGGAAAAATAAGCATCGCGAAAACGAATTCTTCATCCGGTGTATTTCCGTCCATAATACTGCTAATAGCAATGAATATAAGGAAACCCAGTGAGACCAGTAAAAACCAGATAAACCGGTTGCCAAAAATAATGCGCATGTTATACCTGACCAGCTTTATAAGTAGGTCAATTGAATTTGCAAATCCAGATTTATTTATTGATCCCATTATTTCAAATCTTTTATCAAACATAAATAAGCATCTTCCAGAATTGGCTTGGCAGGCACCGCATCAGGTGCAGGCTTCTCCGCAGCCAGCATCCGTACCCTGATCTGATCACCCTGCCTCATGTGGTGGATGATCATTGGCTTGTTCTCCAATTTATCAAACTGGTTGGCCGGAACATCAAACTGCCAAACCAAATTACTTGCTAAATGAACCATATCTGTTGGTGTTCCGGTATATTTTACTTTCCCGCGGTTAATCACAGCCACCTGATTACACGAGCTCGAAATATCTTCGATAATGTGTGTTGAAAAAATGACAATGCGCTCACGGCTAAGCTCTACCAACAAATTACGGAAACGGATCCTTTCACGTGGATCCAGCCCGGCTGTTGGTTCATCAACTACCAAAATACGTGGAAGGTGTAACAATATTTGTGCAATACCAATCCGTTGTTTCATCCCTCCCGAGAAAGAACCAATTTTATCGTGCCGCTTTTCATACATATGAACCGATTTTAACACATAAGCAACCCGTTCTTCTCTTGCCTTTTTATCAGTGAGCCCTTTTAAAATTGCCTGATAATCGAGAAAATCAACTGCCGGCATATTTTCGTAAGTACCAAATTCCTGCGGAAGATAGCCAATCAAACCCTGCAGCTCTTCTCTTTTTTTCTGTGTATCAATTCCATTGATCCAGATTTTACCGTAACTCTGTTCGAAAATACCACAGATAATACGCATCATGGTTGATTTACCAGCACCATTCGATCCCAGCAGACCAAACATTCCGGTACCAATTTCCAATGAGACACCGTTCAGCGCTTTAAAAGGCTGACGCCGTTTACCGATTATTGGAATTTGTTTGACCAAACGGAGCAGCGTTCTCCTGATTCCGCT
>CALNYX010000058.1:0-2127 GCA_942490925.1 uncultured Chlamydiaceae bacterium
CAGAAGAGTTCTCAAAGAACATTGATCATGCATTGCTTCAACATCAGGAGATTCTGACATAGTGGAAGAAGCAAAAGATCTCACTCCTCAATTTATCAAGGAAGAAATTCCTGCTGGAAGTGATGGGCAAATTTGTCTGGACGATGTGCAACTGCACGATGTTTTTCATGTCGCATTGGAATCTTCTTCAAACTCAGATTCTGAAGACAATTTAACACTGCTGGGATGACAATGTTTTAAAACCAAAGTGTCGGATCTGAACTCGCTCTTTGTCTCTGAGTTTTGCACTGTCAATGAAGAGTTTGTTGAAGATGAAGATTGTGGTGGAAATGAAGAATCTCAATCTCGCAAGTACATCATCAAACCATGCGGTAGGTGGGAATCTATTGTTGCCTGGGGTAAAAACGCAAAATTGGATTCTGAACAGGAGGTCGCATTCCAGATTTTAGCGTCTACATATGTGTTGACTTTCATGGAAGAAGCCGAGGAAGACTGTGACGAAATGTCCACAACTGTTTTTCTGGAGAGAAAAAGAGCACTTGAGCTTTTGGCTTGTCGCCGAGAAAATTTGAGTGGTCCAATTCCGTTCTCGTTACTGGGCCTGCTGGAGCTGGCAAATGTGGCATTATATCCGTTCAGAAAAGCTTTTGTACAATTTTTAGGACTAACAAATGCACACAGCAAAAATTTTATATGAATTGAGGCATACGCGAGGTTACAGTGCTATTGTTGGACATGTTTTCACCAGAGACACTGTAAAAATAACTGCTTTGACAGGAGCTGCAGCCACTGAAATTGGTGGACAGACAACAGCAAGAGAATTTGCTTTAATGCAAAACACCCCTTCATTGGAAAAGCACCAACCATCTTTTTCAGACACTCGTTTGTGCGTTGTCGATGAAATTTCATTTCTGAGCTATGCAGATTTGGGAAAGCTCAGTCTGCATCTGCAACAATTTACAGAGTGCACTGAACACAATTTCGGGAAACACTCGACAGTCTTTCTTGGTGATTTCTGTCAGCTGCAATGCATTGGCAATGATTGCATGTGTCTTCATGAAAATTCCATTTGCTGGGAACAAACATTGACACACATGGTGGAATTGAAAGGAAAGCATCGTTATTCAAAATGTCCTCAGCTAATGAAAATCATGCCAGAAATGCGAGATAATGGATTAAGTGATGAAGCGAGAGAGATTTTAAACAGCCGTGTAATTGACAAGGAACACGTCTCTGACATGAACTTCATGAAAATTTGACATGCAACTCACCACAACAAAAACCGAGCACAAATCAATGCCAAATTTTTCAGAGATTACCTGAACAAGTGTCACGGCACTTGTGATGAACACAACATTCCGAAATCTGCCATTGTTATTCGTGCAGGGGCAGAATGGCAAAAAGCGAACCGGAAACTAAGTTTTGATCAACGAAAAGTTCTTTTTACATCCTGCTGTGATACGGATTGTGAAAATTCTTACAAGACACGGTGCGATCCATTGTTGTGTCTAATCAGCAACTGTTTTCTCATGGGAACTGAAAATGAAGATGTGAAAAATGGGGCAGCAATTGGGACAACAAGCACATTTGAAAAAATTGTTTTAAAAAAGAGTGCAAAGGCTGCACCAATGTTGATGCATGGGAAATGGGTTTATGGAGTTGATGCTGAGGATGTCGATTATTTATTGTTAAGATGGCATGATTTGCCGTTTTAAAGGAACATTCAAGGTGCATCTGTGTGCACCGTTCAATGTGCGCTATCCTTTGAATGAACTAGGTTTTGCCAGATATCTTAACAACAGAAAATCTTATGACATTACCTCCGGTGGTTCTGAATCATGCAGCGACGAGACACGAATCAAAGTGCTAACCATCAGATCAATCGATTGCTGCGGAATGGTCCACAGTGAAGAATTGGGCATATGTTGTTTTGTCTCGTGTTAGAACTCTGGATACTCATTTCTGCGTATGCAGATTCCAGAAAAAAATAGGATTTGCACTAGATCCTAATTACATTGCAATGATGGATCGACTCAGAGCAAAAATAGCGGATGCTTCAGATGAGACACTTTCTTCCTTGCAAGATTTCGACATTGAGGAATTTGTGGAGTAATCATTTTTTCCTGT
>CALNYX010000059.1:0-1076 GCA_942490925.1 uncultured Chlamydiaceae bacterium
GACTGACCACTGCTTGAAGGCGGCACTTGAGTGCATCGGGGCCACGAATAGTTCTATCAGGACAAACAAAGCAACCAAAAGCTAGTGTCTAAAGTCAGAACACGCGACTAAAAACAACAGATAACGTCATCTAATTTCGAAGCACTTCAATTCTGATTTTTCGTTGCATCTTTGATCGAGTAGAGGAGACGCCTTTCGGTGTCTCCTCTCTCTATTTTTACTGTCCCCAAGATTCGCTCCCAAGATTCGAATGGCGTCTGAAGTAACGAAACTCCTGGCTTTATTCGTTAGTCACCGTTACATTTTGATATGCCTAAAAAAATGATTGCGAGAACTTGGGAGGTCATATGAATCCACAGGACGCCATTTGGAAACGGGTGATCAAAAAATTCTTGCCCGATTGCCTAGATTTCTTCTTTGCTGAGTTGAGTTCCGAAATTGATTGGAGCCAGGGATATGAGTTTTTGGACAAGGAATTCGACGAAATCACCCCAAAAAGCGAGATTGGAAAACGATTAGCCGATCTCTTGATTCGAGTGGTGCTCAAAAGTGGCCAGTCGCAATGGCTGTATTTGCATCTTGAAGTCCAAAACCAGCAGGATCCCGAGTTCAGCAAGCGAATGTTCGTCTACAACTACCGTATTTTTGACCTATTCGGACAGCAAGTTGTAAGTCTTGCTATCTTAGGTGACAACAGTCCCAACTGGCGCCCCAACAAATACAGTTACGGGATGGGGAACTTTCAGACCTCTATTGAGTTTGGTGTCGCAAAAATTCTGGACTACCGGGATAAAATAGAGCTGCTGCTAGAGCTTCGGAATCCCTTCGCGCTGGTAGTTTTGGCTCATTTAGCGATGTTGGCAGAACAAGACCCAGAGAAACGCTTCAAAATCAAAGCCCAGCTCGCTCGCGATTTGTTAAAAAAGACCTGGGCACTTGAAGAAATCCGCGAAATGTTCCGATTCATTGACTATCGCATTCCATTACCCAACCATTTAGAACGCCAATTTCTAAACCTCATCATAGAGCTCGAACAGGAGTCAAAAATGGAAGCACTCTTACCCATTGAAGAAGTC
>CALNYX010000060.1:0-2586 GCA_942490925.1 uncultured Chlamydiaceae bacterium
GTCAGGAGGGTCCAGAGAATCCATGTCTTTTGCCTCTGGAGAGGTCCTGGAGGCCTCAGATGGGTTTGAAACATCAGGTTTGCATTCTGGTGTCTCAATGAAGACAAAAACAGGGTTCTTGGAGCCGGATGGGGTATCCTCAGGCTTGGTTCCAAGAGCAGCTGCACGGAGCTCTTCATCTTCCCTTTTGAAGGCTTCCAACTCGGCCAGGAATGCAATCAGACCACGTTTGAAGGTGATGTTGAGCTTGTCATGCATCTTTCTCATGGTGGAAAAGAAGGATCCCTTGTCAAAATGATCCAAATAGTTGAAAGAACCAGGTGTGGTTTGGTCATTCCATGCCTTTTTCATCTTGGAAGCAAAGTGGAAAAGGGTGATCAATTCCTCTTTAAAATCAAAGTGGAAAAGGGTGATTGATTCCTCTTTGAAGTCAATTCATCAGCAATGGGATTCCTGAAGTCATTCTCATCACAGAAAAGGTGGAAGAGGTCACACATGTCCGGTTCACAACCATTTTCAGGGTCCAAAATGTTGTCCATTAAAGCCAAAATGGATGAAACCAGCTTTTCCTCTGCTCTTTGAAGAAAAGCTTCACTGCACTCCAAATCATCATGGAGCAGGGTTTTCAATTCATTGTCCATCATTTTTAAAAGGTGAACTTGAATCTTTGAGGAGGATTGGGTGTTCTGGAGCCAAGAGGAGCCCCTAGCTCAGTTTGCGAAGAAAACTGTCAGGAGCTTGACAGTGCCTTGCCAAGGCGGGCTTTGCTTGGGAAGGAAGCCAGGGACCAGCTTGGTTCTTCAGGAACAAATTAAACTAAGGTTTCGAGAGGTGCCAGGTGTTTGCTATGCCTGTTTGAAGTTAGATGCAGCACTCTCTATCTGGGTCATTGAAAATAGCACCGGAGGGCCGTTCTGTTCCCGTTGGACACGAACACCGTGGGGATGTCAGCAAGGTGGAGCGAACTCTCAAGCCTTGAGACTAACAAGAGGTGGACAAGACCCCCGAGCCTTTGTTGTTTAATCTCGGTGGGCTATCCCGAGCGTTACGAGGCAAAGAGACTGGGAAAAGACAAGCACATGACCCAACTCCAACTTGGGTTTTCTCTGAGCTAACTTTTAGTCTGCAGCTGTCCCCTTGGACGCGAAGTGAGTGGAACTGCACTAAACCAGTTGCCCGGGCAGTCAATGGTCAAGGGGTGTCAATGTGACTTGACAATAATCGGTTGCTGGATGGTTACAGGGTTTGAGCGCCAAGTAAGGTTTGAAATTTTCACGGTGCGAGCTCCCCGCTAAAATTTAAAACTCACGCGCGATGAGGTGCGCGGTGATCAAACTCTGCGCGCGATGAGGTGCGCGGTGATCCAAAGCTGTGCGCGATGAGGTGCGCGATGACAAAAATCCATGCGCGATGAAGTGCGCGGTGATCCGAACCTGCACGCGATGACGTGCGCATCACGACAATCTGTCCATCTGTCCTGATAATTTGCATCCATGCATGCCGACTTGAAGGACCGCAATATGCTCCTAACTGCGTGTCCGTTCGCAAATAATAAATTTCTTTGTCACTGCAGATCAAAGATGCCGAAGCTTTTGTCACAACTCTCAACACTTAAGCACAAAAAAAGTGTCGAGTCCTCTTGACAATTGATGAAAAATTCTGGCGTTAAACAGACAGGTAGCTAAACGTCTCGCTTTCTTAGCTAAACGTCTCGCTTCTGAGCTAAACGTGTCACTGTGACAGCTAAACGTTTTGCTTGCTCTCTAAGGGCTGGTTGGAGTGTCGCCCTTTAAGAGATGCCTTGAATAAATAAAAATTCTTGTTCTGAGATGGGCGCTTGTCAAGTGATCTCTTTCCAATGCAGTGCAGCACTTGTTACTCAATGCAGGTCAGACACAACAGACTTTCATTCTGATGTGCTTGGGATCAACCTAGAAGGGACAACGGCAATCCTCCTCAGGAAATCCGTTGGTCCTTGCAAGGCACTCTTTGCTTGATAGTCATTTTACAACTGACGGACGTTGGACGCGGAACGTTAATCTGCTGCTAGCTCGTGGTGGAGTCTTGGGTCAATGATAAACTAACAGAGAAAAACTGGACCGATCGGTCACTCTGGTGTCAGATTAAAGTCCTGTTGACTAGAGATTGATGGTCTGCTAAAATTATGAGCTAAAACTAAAAGAAAAGTGAAAAAATCTCCCGGTGAAAGTTCTCATTCTGGTCCTGGAAAAGATTTGCAAGTCTTGGGAAATCTGGCCACATCAGTGGAAAAATGAGCAAAGACTTATGCTGACAAAAACCACTTATTGTGCATTCAATCCTGCATGACCTGCCACATGGTTCAACAGATTGCAAAGGGATCTTGGATGACTTTGCACATGCTTCAACAGTCTTGTGAAGAGGCTCCTGAAGCAAGACTTCTAAGTGATCAAATGGAGGGAAAATGGATGCACATGGAGTGAAAAATGTGCAGACATTTCAACACTTAGTGATCTCGTGGGACTCTTAAGTCACTTGGATGACCTGAAAAGACCACAAAACGGGATCTGGGTCCAGGGACCTGATGATGGACAGACAAAGGTGCAA
>CALNYX010000061.1:0-1579 GCA_942490925.1 uncultured Chlamydiaceae bacterium
GAGTAAGCCATCTTGCCTCAAATGAGTCTCGATAACCCTCTGGTTCTATTACCTTTACCAGGCAACGTCTTTCTGGCGTGCAGTTTCTTGGTTGTGAGCTGCTGAAATGAGAACATTTTCTGCCGTTTGGGCATGGCTCACCGTTCGTCCCTGTCCTCTGTGGTGCCAGGGGATTGATCTTTGAAAAGAAAGTAGCTCACTCAACTTGGACCAGCCTCTGCGGTTCAGGGTTGAGAATGACGCGATACAATTGCTCCATACTGTCCAGCATCATTACGCGAAAGAGTGAACGTACCCAGTCCCAGAAATTCTTTTTGCCTCTTGCCCTTTTCAAGGCAGCATTGAACAGCTGACAACAGAGTTGCTGGATTTGATCAACAAGGAAGGCCAACATCATTAACAAGACAAATACCGTGCTCAAATGCTGCTTGCCAAGACCATAATTATGCTCGAAGTGGTATCCCTGGTTCTTCAGCGTATTGAAGGTTTCATTTTCGATCTTCCAGCGGGCACGGCCACCACGCATTATCTGCATGGCATTCTCTCGAGAAACCGTAAAATCGGTAATCCATGTAAAATGCAGGATTTTTCCTGTCTTACTATCATGTTGCCAATACTCTATAAAGTTGACCCGCAGATCCTGATTAGAAGCATTAAGCGGGACGTTGTTTAGCAGCCGAAAACAGTGGTGAATATGTGATTTCTTCTCATCTTCAACCACAAACTCCGTTGTTTTTCCCTGTTCGGCGGCATTATCGACAAACTGGAAAAGAAATTCATGGTCCCCTGGTTTTACACCGAGAATATAATGAAGATTGTACTCCTGAAGATCACGTATATGAGGTGCATTGGAACTGAGCGCGTCCTCGTTGACAATGAGCGGCAGATGGGGATGCTCCCGGCGTAAGTGGGCGATAAATCGCTTGGCAGCATTACGCTCACAATCATTTTTACTGTTGCCGTCCTGCTGCATGATCATTTCCGGGCAAAGAGGGATAACTTCCTTGCGCTCAGGATGAACTATGGCAGCCCCGAGCATTTGTAGATAATAGGTAATTTCCTCTGTCTTGGAATTTACCTTTTGCATACAAGCAGGGGAATGTCTTTTGTTGGATGAGAAATACCCCGTACCGTCAAGATTCAGCAGGTAACAACCTTCCATGAAGACCATCTTCTCAAGAAGCTTACCGCGCTGTAAGGGGCGGAAAGCATCTTTAAAAGCGAGCCTCAGTTCATCCGGGGAGACACCATCAAGAATCTCTCGCATGGCAGAATCGCTGGGAATATTTTTGATGCCGTAAAGTGATCGGAGATTATGGCCACCTGCCTGGCGGCGAAGGTCAAACTGCAACAGCGAAGGATCCTTAAGTGAAAACATTGCAAAACCGGACATTAGGGCATCGACAAGGGGAACAGTGCTATTTTTTGCCCGGTTATCGGAAATGCCTTCAAAACGGTTACGTAGAGATGCGATCAACGCATCTGCATTGAGGTGTTTACGTACCCTGATAGCCTCGGCCCTATCTTTATTCCGTTTGCTTGCTTTCACGATTGCTTTTATGTGCGACATGGTGGCTCC
>CALNYX010000062.1:0-5666 GCA_942490925.1 uncultured Chlamydiaceae bacterium
GAAACTTGTTCACGTAGAATCTGGAGAGTGGCAGGCGTCATGTATGGTAATGCCGTTGTCGAAAGCAGATCCGCAAGGTTATGGTTCAGCGCTTACCTATGCACGAAGGTATGGGCTTACAACGCTTGTAGGGCTTGTCACAGAACTTGATGACGATGCAGAAGCAGCTATGGGGAGAACTGGAACGACTTTTACTCGCAATACAAAGTCACCAGCAAGCGAACAACCAAATCAGAATTTAAAAACAAGACAGGGAAGCCCAAAAGCTTCCCTGTCTTCGTATGGTTCGTTACCTAAGCTTGATGGCGTTACGTATCAACATGTTCAAGCTAATGATGGACGTATGTGCATTACAGCATCTGGAAATACAAAGAACAAAAGTTCGATTCTGAAGGAGGTTGGTTTAAAATGGGATAATACCCGAAAATTGTGGTGGAAGTATGCTGATTCTGGCGATGCTCACCTGTCATAAAGGAGGTGTGGCTTATGGCTGATAGAATACAAGCGTTGTTTGCTCAGCTTGTTCGAGGACTACTTCACCATGGCGATTTAGAGTCCAAGAAGCTTCTTGGAGATCGAAGACACTATGTTGGTATGTCTGATGTAGGTAAGGGGGTAGAGTGTATGCGGTCTGCTGTGGCCGGTAAGCTTGGATTGAAAGTACCAATAAAAGGACAAGCTATTGAATCTTGGTATACTCATGGTAAGCATGATCAAATTTATAACACGCTTTGCAAGCAGCTCATATTGCAACGAGGGCATTGGCTCGAAGCTGGTGTTCTTCCTGCATTAGAAGCAAACGGTTCAAAGGTATTCCCACAGTTAGAGGTGTCTACAGAGTACAAAGGAGTTCCAATTAAAGTGCATATTGATTTTACGTTGGCATGGGATACTCCTAAACCAAGCGTGAGGATTTTGGAACTCAAAAGTACTAAACGAGTACCTGATGCGTTGTATACTGCTTATGAAACCCAGTTGTATGGACAGCTGGGTTTTCTAGTAGATTGTTGGAACCAGCCTGTGTTTGCCATGCGTGATCATTCTGGAGTTTTGCGGTTTGAAAATATGACTTTTCCTGAAGCCGTTCAGTATGAATTTGGTTTCATTCTGCCTGATGATCCTTTGCTTGTTGATATTGAGGGTTGGGTGTTGTGTCTTGCTATGGATGCTGCAAAAGGTTTTGGTCCTTATAAGGCCAGTAGCGTGATGCTCAATGTTTGTAAAAAAACAGCAGAGACTATCTGGTTTGGTATGGATGCAGTGCGTTCCGAGAAGATGGATTTAAATGACATAGCTTACTGTAAGGGGTTTCATCCGCTTTGCGATTATTGTGACCATGCAGATACGTGTCCAAAATTTGAGGCAGAGTTTGTAGATGATCCAGATAGTGATGATCTTCTTGCAGAGTTACTTGCCCTTAAAGACAAGAAGAAAATGATAGCAGAGAATATTGCTGCAAAAGAGGAGCAGATTAAACGTTATTTTAAGCATCAAGGGTATCCTACTGGATCATTAAAAACACGGTATTATCGAGTCATGAAAACGCACTATAAGGGGGCGTCGAGAACCGATTTGCAAAAACTTACCAAACTTTTGAAAAATGAGATTTGTGAAGTTAGGGTTGAAAAACTGCTTAATGCTGCAGCAGTTCAAGGAAAGCCTTATGACAGATTGAGCATAGTAAAATTAAAGGGGGAATGATGAGTGTTGAGCAAGAACTTCATGCACTTAAAGTTGTAGATTTTGATGCGGGGGATGTCTTCAGCGGTAAGAAGTCTGGGCGTGGGATAAAAGGCTTTTCAGACGTTTCAAGTTTTACGCCTGCGGTGAATTCAAAATACCTGTTTCATGAGTCAATGAGGGACATAGCGGTTTGGTTTATGTCGCCTTCCGACCCTTTATATGTCTATGGCCCGTCAGGCTCTGGCAAGACGAGTCTTGTGAAGCAACTGGCTGCGAAATTGAAGTATCCTGTTATGGAAGTTACCGCACATGGAAGGTTAGAGTTTCCAGATCTTGTAGGTCACCATTCGATTCAGGGTGGTAATATGCAATTTCAGTATGGTCCGTTAGCTTTAGCAATGAAGTATGGGGGGCTTTTCTTGTTGAATGAGATCGACTTGCTTGATCCTGCTTCGGCAAGTGGTCTGAATGGAGTTCTTGATGGTGAACCTCTTTGCATCCCGGAAAACGGAGGCGAAGTCATTCACGCACATCCAATGTTCAGGTTTGTTGCTACAGCTAATACCAATGGTGCTACTGATTCGACAGGTCTCTATCAAGGAACCATGCGACAAAATTTAGCGTTTATGGATAGGTTCTGGCTGTGTGAAGTTGGGTATCCTGAAAAAGATGCTGAGGTGCGGCTGCTAAAGAATGTTGCAGGTGATCTCCCTGAGTCTATTCGGGAGTCTATGGTCGAATATGCTAATGAAGTTCGTAGACTCTTTATGGGGCTTAGTGAAAGGCAAAGCTATGGTGAAACAATTGATGTAACCTTTTCTACAAGGACTTTGATTCGCTGGGTAGACCTTACTGTAAAGTTTCAGCCGTTATCGAAGCAGGGCATACAGCCATTAACGTATGCATTAGACCGTGCCCTTGGATTTAGGGCAATGCCGGAGACAAGAGCAATGCTCCATGAATTGGCACAACGATTATTTCCACAGTTGGGAGATGGATAACTGGAAGCTACGGCTTCCTTTTTTTATGCATGGAGGAATAGATGAAAGTACAAACGGACTTGAAAGTCCTTAATGATATTGTCGCATTGCATTTGGACATAAACCTATGGTCAGCCCGTAAAAAGCTCACTCCAGAGGATTTTGGTGATGCACAGCTTCCGCCAGAGCAACTAGCATCTTTGGGGAGTAAGAAGATATGTGACCCCAAAGAACTACGAGTCTTTGGGGCTATAAAAAGTCGTGCTTTTGCTACACTAGATAGAATCGGCGTACGGTTCCTTGGTGGCTGGGCTATTCCTAAGTCTAGAGTAAATGAAGCAGATGCTGCGCTTGAAGAACTTGATAATGAGTTTCTAAAGGCTAAGCATTCGTTTCTCGACAGATATGATGAAGCCATCAATGAGTGGATATCGAGTAACCCCGGATGGGAATCTTTGATTGCAGGCTCTCTTGTCAGTGTTGACTATGTAGAACGTAAGCTCGGATTTAATTGGCAAATGTTTTCAGTAGGTGTGACAAATAAAACTAGGTCCGATGGTTTTGGTCATGAGGTGCAGGGGCTTGGAAGCGTGCTTTTTTCTGAGATCGCTAAAACTGCCAAAGATGTTTGGAACAAGAGCTATGCTGGAAAAACAGAAGTAAACAGAAGAGCGTTGTCTTCCATTCGTACCATCTACACTAAACTGTATGGTCTTTCTTTTGTAGAACCTAGAGTTACGCCAGTTACAGAGCTTATTGAGTCAGCTTTACTCAAAGTAAAAGGCAAAGGTCCAGTGCTTGGTGTCAATCTTGTTTTGCTGCAAGGGCTTCTTGCGTTGTTACAGAACCCTGAAGCTGTTCTGGAGCATGGACAACGCATTCTGGAAGGTCAAAGTGTCGTAGGGCTATTGGATGAATTTATAGTTTTGGAAGATGAAAGCGAAGTTCATGAAGAATTACCTGTTGATGTTGAAGTTCCTCAACTTGATAGTTTTGGTTTGTGGTAGGTGCAGCATGAAACATAATGCGTTCATGCGATGTTTGCCGTTATTAGCGACCTTACTTGGGAGAAAGTACGGTGTTACTGTTCTGGTAGGTGGCACAGAAGCCTATACCGATGGAAGGCATATTCAGTTACCAGCGTTACCTGTCGATGGTGATACGGATTTAGTTAATTTGGTAAGGGCGTATGTAGATCATGAAACTGCTCATATTCGGTTTACGGATTTTACTTGTATTGATGATAGCGTGACTCCATTTGAAAAGCATGTCTGGAACATTTTGGAAGACTGGCGCGTTGAGAAAAGCTTTACCCAAAGGTATCCTGGTTCCAAACACCATTTTCAATGGTTGATTCGGCACTTGTTTCTTTCACAAAGAGCAGAGTTGCCAACTAGTCCAGAAAGTTTGGTGCTCGGATGGCTTTTGTTTGTAGTACGAAGCTGGGATGTTCCGGAGCTTAAGATAAGGGTTAAGGACTATGTAGCAGCCCTTGATGGTTTATCTCTTTCTATGCGTAGCCAAATAGAATCCGTGCTTGAGTCCGCAAGACTAAATTGTCCAGACTCATATGCCGCGCTAGTGTACGCAAAAGAGATTGTAAAGTGTATGTCTAAGCCTGATGAAAGTTCAAAGAATCAAATTGACGGGGTGTCAGAAGATATTCCGTTTTCTTATTCTGAGGCTGTAACCCAATTAAAGGCTGTACTTAAGGGCGGAGGTTTGTCAGGCGATACTGTTTGCTCTGTAGGTGATTATGCTAAGTCTCTATTGCAAGTGCATGGACAGAAACTTCCGACAGGGGCTGTATCAGTAGCCTCTGTAGGTGAATCTGCAGCAAAGCCTATAGATGTAAATATGATGAAAAGCATTCAGCGAATAACAGCTGGTATGCAGGCTAGGTTCCATGCTTTTATGCAGGCGAAACAGTTAATCCGTACCGTTTCGGGAAGAAAAGGAAGACTTGAAAGCCGCAATCTATACAAACATGCAATAGGGCGGTCTGACGTATTTGCTCGAAGAAGAGAAGGAGAAACTGTAGATACTGCTTTTCATATTTTGCTAGATTCATCTGGCTCTATGGGAAATAAGATGTCGCTTGCAACTTCTGCATGTTATGCAGTGGCAAAGGCACTGGAGGGTAATAATGTAAACGTCGCGGTGACGTCGTTTCCGGCACGCAATAAGTGTAGAGACAGTAGTTCGGCAATAGCGCCGCTCATACGACATGGAGAACGTGTTCATTCTCGCATGGGAGTCAGTCCCAGGTACAACTCCCATGGCAGAATCATTATGGTGGGTGCTTCAACAGCTTGTCGGCTTAAAGGAAAAGAGAAAAATTGTATTGATTCTTACTGATGGAGAGCCAGACGATGTGTCTGGAGTAATAGCAGCAATCGCTGCAGGTAAACGTACGGGGATTGAATTTTATGGACTTGGTATTTGTAGTTCTGAAATTCAAAGCATCTTACCTAGAAATTGTAGGGTTCTTCAGAGTATAGAAGAAGTCCCAAGTGCAATGTTTAAAATGCTTGAAGGGGTTATGTTGTAAATAGAGTATGAGCTGAATCGTGTTCGTATAGTATAATGCCAAGTTGCAGACAGGTGTCATTACCTGTCTTTTTTTATGTCTAATTTTTAGGAAAAAGGAATGAATGATGAGTGAGGTATTTCGCTGCCCTCAATGTCATAGCACACAGTGCGTGGCTACAGACTCAAAAGGAGAACAGATTGGTTTGGTTTCCAGGTGCGTTGCTTGGTGCAGCGTGTGTAACTTGGGGTGTTTTTTCTCCAGCTGCAGGAGCACTTGTTGTAACGTCAATGTTGAGTAGTAAGGTCGGGCGGTTCGGAACTATGATTAGTGGAATATTCTGTGGTGCAGAAGCAGGAAGAACAATAGGTCGCTGTTATGACCAAGCAGGGAGCAAAAAGTTAACATGTCGTGCATGTGGTATGACATTTAGTCCGTTGTAATTGTGTGGCAGAACTCTAAAAATGGGTTCT
>CALNYX010000063.1:0-9097 GCA_942490925.1 uncultured Chlamydiaceae bacterium
CAAAAAGACCAAAAACAGTCACAAGGACCATAATTACCACTCACACACCATAATTACTACTCACGAACGATAATCCCGAATCACAAGTCATTCCCCAATGAAAACAAACAAAAAACAAAATTCATCTCATTAATCTCGAAATACTCTAGGACTCACACTATTACTACGAGTGTTTTTGAGCGTGATATTCCTTTAGACCTCTGACGCTCCCTTAAAGGTTGTAAGAAGGATATTTGAAGATATCCTCGAGGTACTATTTCAACAGTATTTCGAGATTAATCCGGTAATAGAAGTTACTGTATCAGCCTGACAATCCGATCACCCATCTGTGATCGAAGAAGACGCACAGCGCCACGAGACGAAGCAAGTCATCGTTACCTACGGTTCAGAGACACCATGAGTGAAGATCCAAGCCGTGGAAGCCGCGGAAATACGCGAAGGGGAGCCCGCAAACCGTCAGCCAAGTCAAGCGGCATGCCCAAGAAAGAAATCAAGAAGTCAGTCAATGACTATAATTATTACCTCGGATCAGCCAAGCAGGCATCCGACTATGAGACGACTACCGAGTTCCTCATCAACTATATTAAGAAGACATTCGACTACGGAAGCGATATTGGCCGAGCTCTTAAGGAGCTGAAAGAAGTGGATACCGATCCATGGAAGCCTACTTTGAATCAGAGTAGTGACACAGATGCAGCCATTCAGGCAATCCAAAATAAGCAATTTGAAATGGAATTCAAGGCCGATTATGATGCTTACCGAAAGAGAGTTCTCGCATTGGAGAACAACAAGACGAAAGCGTATGCATTGTTTTGGGAACGATGCGCAAAGGGAATGAAGAATAAGCTTGAATCACGAGTTGATTTTGATAATTTGGAAAATGACCCAATTGAGCTTTTAAAAGCAATCAAGCAGCACGCCCTCAACTATCAAGAGCACCGATATGACATGTCTATCATCTACGATGCCATAACTACGCTATTTGGAACCAAACAGAAGGAGAATGAAAGTCTCCAGGATTATACGAAACGATTTCGTGTTTCAAGGGATGTACTTGAGTCCCATATGGGAGGACCGATTATCCTCACCAAGGTTATTGAAGCCATGCCAGGATACGATGAGAGTGTTGTCTCTACTCGAGACAAGTGTCGCAAAGACACATATGAACGATTCCTTGCCTACATGTATTTGAGCAATGCAGACAAGGCAAAATATGGATCGATTCTCAAGGGTCTCAGTACCCAACAATCTCTCAGCAATGATCAGTATCCAAGAACCGTTATCGATGCAAACAATGTATTGAGCAATCATCCTTTCGATAATTTTAAGTCAAGTACTAAGAAGGGAAACAACGATAACAACAAGAATAACCGGGATAAGAATGATAATCCCAATGAGAAGGAGGACGAACAAGAAGTTCCCATGTCATTTGCCCAGCTCGAAGGAAGATGCTACTGTTGTGGCAAGCCAGGTCACAGATCACCTGATTGTCGAGAGAAAGACAAGATTCCACGAGAAGAGTGGGCCATCAACAAGGTTGAAGCCAGCCACGTCCAAGCGTCTGAGAACGCAAATATGAATAATAACTCAAGTACTGGATCACAAGTACAAGGAAGCGGTAATGCTTCTCAATGGGCCGGAGTCCATTTTGGATTCTATCAAGCCAGTGCAATGCGAACATGCATTCTTTTGGACAATGAGTCCAGCGCCACGATCTTCTGTAACCCTGATATGGTTACCAACATTCGACAGACCGACAAAGAGCTTACCCTAACAACAAATGCAGGAGTGCTTCAGACGAATATGAAAGCCGATGTTCCTGGTTGGGGTGAAGTATGGTTTAATCCAACAGCCATGACGAATATTTTCAGTTATGCTCAAATGGTCGATCGCCACCCTGTCACGTATGACAGCACCAAAGAAGATGCGTTTATTGTGCATTTACCGCACAAACAAGTCAAGTTTACACGAGAAAATGGACTATATGTCTATAGGCCACCGTATACGTGAAGCAACCTGTGATAACCAAGGTTGCGTATGACAACAAGTTGCAGCGTGCCAAGTTGCAACCTACGACAGTTGACAACCAAGCTCAATTCCTTGAGACAGTCGATGAAAACAAGAAGTTTTACACCAAACGTCAATTCGAGCGAGCCAAACGAGCCCGCGAACTACTTTATTCTCTTGGATATCCGTCCATCAATGACATGAAGGCAATCATTCGGATGAATGCTATCAAGAATAATCCTGTTACTACAGAAGATGTCGATATTGCAGAAAAGATCTTTGGACCAGATGTCGCTACCTTGAAAGGAAAGACGACTCGCCGTGCACCAATCCCCGTCATTGAAGACCGTATTGAAATCCCAAGAGAGTTGATCACCGCCCAATATTCTGTCACCCTATGCCTCGATGGCATGAAAGTCAATGATATTTCATTCTTGACTACGATTTCCAAGAATCTGATGTATCGAACTGCGCGATACGTCCAACGTCCCCTCACAAGCGTCTACCGCAAATGTTTGCAACAAGTGCTCCGAATCTACACCCTAGGAGGATTACGAGTTACTACAATTCGTTGTGACAATGAATTTCGCCCCCTAATGGACCCTTTAGCTCTCGAATTTGGAATTCAAGTGAATTATGCAAGTCCGCAAGAGCATGTCCCGGAAGCCGAGCGCAACAACCGAGTTATTAAGGAACGAATCCGTGCGACTTACCACCGCCTACCGTATGATCGTCTGCCTCGCATCATGGTCAAGGTTCTCGTCGATGATTCTGCCAAGAAGTTGAATTTCTTCCCTGCCAAGAATGGAATCTCTCAGTATTACAGTCCTCGTATGATTTTGCATCAGCGAAATCTCGACTACGACAAGCATTGTCAGTATGCTTTTGGAACTTACGTCCAAGCCCACGATGAGCCCGATCCATCTAATACCAACGCCCCTCGCACCCTGGATTGCATTTATCTTCGATACAATGACAATGAGCAAGGAGGCCATGATCTATTGCATTTGCAAACGAACCGTATGATCACACGCCGTCGCGTCACACCTATCCCCATTACTCCAGCGATTATCAAGATGGTACACCGCATTGCCGAGCAAGATGGTATGCCAAAAGGTTTGAAGATAACCAACCGCACCGGACAAGTCCTCTACGACAGTACTTGGATTGCAGGAGTGGATTATGATGAAGATGAATTTGAAGACGAAGATTATCATCCCTCCAGTGACGAAGACGAAGACAGTGATGACAGCGATGATGATGATGACGATGAAGATATGTATGACGAAATGGATCCAGATGCAATCGCAGCCCTAAATGACCCCACTACTTTACAAGATGATGAAGATAGTGAAGACTCTGATGAAGAAGAGCAGCCGCAGGTCGAAGAACCTGACGAAGAAGAGGAATCTGAAGAAGAATCCGAAGAGGAACAAGATCCCAATCCAACCACTGCCGAAGAGCAAACCATCCCAGAGAATGCCCAGATGACTAGATCTGGAAGAATCTCTAAGCCACGACAAGTTCTCAACTTGTATCAGTCACATCTACAGGCTGAAGCCCATCAAGAAGTGCCTTACTCCCTCGAGACCGCCCGTGTAATTGCCATCACCATGTGCCACCTCAGTACCAAGATCGAAAACCTCAACGATCAACAAGCCTTTCAATTTATCCAGACTTACAGTCTAAAGAGTGGATTAAAGAAGTTTGGAGAGCGTGGCGAGACAGCAGCAACAAGCGAAATGCGCCAGCTCCACGAGCGAGCTGTATTTGAACCTATCCGAGTCGACGATATGACTCAACTCGAGAGGAAAAGAGCCATGGAAAGTTTGATATTCCTTGTTGAAAAGCGCGATGGAAGAGTTAAAGCAAGGACCTGTGCCAATGGTAGTACTCAACGTGCCTATATGGAGCGCGACGATGCCGCAAGCCCTACAGCAATGACAGAATCGATTTTAATCACCGCCACAATCGATGCCAAGCAGAAGCGTGATGTTATGACTGCTGATATTCCAAATGCTTTTGTTCAAACAGATGTTGACGAGAAGAATCAAGTCAAGGGAGAGCGTATCATTATGAAGATTCGAGGACCTCTCGTGGATATGTTACTCGAAATTGCACCCGAAGTTTATGAAGGATATTCTACCTACGAAGGCAAGACCAAGGTCTTGTACGTCAAGATGCTAAAAGCAATTTATGGCATGTTGCAATCATCCTTGTTATATTACAAGAAGTTTCGCAAAGACATTGAGTCTATTGGATTTGAAGTGAATCCGTACGATCCCTGTGTTGCCAACCGCATTGTCAATGGCAAGCAGCACACTGTCTCCTGGCATGTCGACGATTTGAAATCCAGTCACGTCGACAATAAAGTGAATGATCAGTTCTTACAATGGCTTGAAAAGACATATGCATCCGATGATATTGGACATGTCAAAGCCGTCCGTGGCAACCGTCATGACTATCTCGCAATGATTCTCGATTTTTCAATTCCAGGAATACTCCAAGTTGACATGACCCCTTACGTCAAGTCCATGATTGAAGAGTTTCCAGATAAGCTCAGTGGTAAAACCAAAACACCCTGGAATGAGAATCTATTCAAGGTTGATCCTAATTCAAAGCATCTCGAAACCGAACAAGCCAAAGTGTTCCACACGTTTGTGATGAAAGGAATGTTCCTCTGCAAGCGTGGACGCCAAGATATTCAGCCAGCCATTGCCTTTATGGCAACAAGAGTTACTGAACCCAATGAAGGAGATTGGAAGAAGCTTGTGAAGATGATGAACTATCTTAAAGCTACAAAAGATGATGTCCCATGCATGAGTGCCGATGATACCGGTACAATCCAGTGGCATGTCGATGCCGCATTCGCCATCCACAAGGACATGAAAAGTCACACTGGAGCCACTATGACTCTTGGCTCTGGTACTATCTGCTCCATCTCTACGAAACAGAAAGTCAACACTCGAAGTTCCACCGAAGCGGAATTGGTAGGATTTGACGATGTCGTATCAAAGATTCTTTGGTCAAAACTTTTTATTGAAGCCCAAGGTTTTGAAGTTAAAGCCAACATTGTCTATCGAGACAATACCAGCTCTATGCGATTGGAGGAGAATGGTAAAGCAAGCTCCGGAAAGCGTACACGTCACTTCCATATCAAGTTCTTCTATATTACCGACTTGATTAACAGGAACAAAATCCAAATCAAATACTGTCCAACTGAGGATATGATTGCAGACTACATGACAAAACCTCTCGTTGGTGTCAAGTTCGAACATTTTCGCAAACTCATTATGAACCTATCTAACACAGCAATCACTTCCTAAGATTGGCCAGCAGGAGTGTGTTGGGCAATATATGTTATCACGAATTTTATCACGAACAAGAATCATTACCATAATTATCGATCAGAAAAGCAAATTTTCTTTTCTGACATCATGACAAAAAGACCAAAAACAGTCACAAGGACCATAATTACCACTCACACACCATAATTACTACTCACGAACGATAATCCCGAATCACAAGTCATTCCCCAATGAAAACAAACAAAAAACAAAATTCATCTCATTAATCTCGAAATACTCTAGGACTCACACTATTACTACGAGTGTTTTTGAGCGTGATATTCCTTTAGACCTCTGACGCTCCCTTAAAGGTTGTAAGAAGGATATTTGAAGATATCCTTACATGCTTTGGGTGCAATATCCGGGGGGGGCATTGATACTGTGACTGCAATTTTTAAAGCCAATGGTCTTCCCATCCTTGTCGAGTTGCTCCATCAAGAGGTTCCTCATGACCCGGTTGAACGTACAATTCCCCTGCATGCAATGCTGATTAAGATCCTTCTTAACTACATCAATTGCAGGGTCATACCATTGGTTCTTCATGGATGGAGCGGTTTTCAAACTCTGTGCGTCATTCATACTTCTGGATGCTCCATTTTGTTGAATCTTGCATTAGAAATGGACGATGGAACAATGGTCGTCATCATTGATGGAAGCAAAACCTTTTATCGGGAGGTCCAAAGCACACTTTGTGGACTACAGAGGATTCAAGAGTGGGCAGAGGTGCTCCTTGAGATTATCGAAAATGTCAAGGACCCTGACCGATGCCATCAATGTTACATGACATCCGATGAATTGATGGAATGTGGTCGATGTTGAAGAGTGCTCCACTGCTGTAAGCAATGCAAAAAGCCGACTATAAGTTGCACACGAAGCTTTGTAAGCAGATAGCTGTTGGAACTAATAGGGAGGCCATGCTGATGTTGTACGAGGTACAACTGGTAAAAGCTCGAATATGACTGATGCCGCACGTCAGCCAACAGTAAACGGTAAATGGTAAAATGACAACAATGAAAGGACGCTGGCCTGCAGAAACGAACGAAGTGAGCAAGTACTGAAGCAGGTCTGCGTGGTTGGCCGAGGTTGTTCCAGGTGGGTCATGAGCCTGATGTTCAGCCCAAAGAAGACGAAAATGAAACGGAAGAACTCATGGAACAACCCGAGGGGACTCAGGAGCATGGCATATAGCTATAAGAATGTATTGTTTTGAATTGGGATACCTGTCGCTACGCGAATTTAGGTTTTTTGTTTGTAGAATTTATGTATGGATTGTTGAATAGATGTAGCTAGCTAACAATTACAATATAGATGGTCAAACAGTTGTATTTAACGAATGGTTTATTTCCAACTTTGAATTTCTTTTGCTTGATCATTAAAGAATTGTTGTTATGGTTTTACTCATGCATCCATTAAAATAGGTCAATCAGCAATTTTTAATTGATGGTCTGTTTTGAGACACTGACTTGCTTGCTTGCTTGTTAATGTTTTGGTACATAAAGTAATGTTCCATTAATATAGGCCAACCGGTGATTTTTAATGCTGGATGATATGTTTTAAAACATGAATATATCTAATATTTATAGAACCAATGAAATGATTCATACTATCCTTCTTCTGTTGCCTTGTAATCATCCATCTGATTTAAACCATCATACAGTAAAAATATCCAAACCATACAATTCACCAGATCCCATCATCATTTTGACACAACACAAAATCAAATAAGAATGAACAACAATCAGATCAAAATCACATCAATACTGGAAGAAATAAAACAATTTCAACAGTCATCCGTTAAAAATTGCCAAACAGCGGAATTTACCGGATCCAAACAATTTGACACCTAACACATCAGTTTATCACACCTTATAAATATAATCCAACATCGACACAATCGACACATCTCTTTCAGTTTATCAGACTATAAACAGACATCAGTGTCATATACATCTTCATGACACAATATTATATTAACGCCAGTTTAACCGAAATAATCACAGAAGCACGGAGCAATGTTGGAAATTTCTCAAAACCCGGGGGGAAAAGGGGTGTCACGCCGAACACCCTTTATACACCCCCAAAATTTCCTCAATTATGGATATATTTTATGATCAAAAATTGCCAAATTATCTTCCCAAAAGTGGTCTACAGAACACCCCCAGAAAATGCATTCATGAATGTATACTTTTACTTCTATTCTGTTGTTAAATGTGGAAACCGTGCTCTCGGCATTAATGAACGGATAAAAAAAATCTTCTCGGACACAAAAACGAACCCAAACCCACCATTGTCGCGAAGTGATAGAGGGCCCTCCGGGGGGCCCGTACCGAAAGTATTTCGAAAGAGAGAGAGTCGATATCGTTGGGTTCATAAATGAAAAACTCAGCCCTGGGAATAGAATCTTTGGTGGTTAGAATGGTATATTTTTTCCTTGAACCGATTTTTCGAACATCAAACACCTTCTTTGATTTTATGGCAAGTTCGTGGATTTCCTGATCCGTTATCCGGTAGTCCGACAATATTTCACCAAGAAATTGATTTGGCCGAATGGTATTCTTAATCACTTCAAACGAATCAACCGGAATTCCATAAAGCTTTACCGGATCAGGTTCCTGGATCGAAACGGAATCAAGGGAGTCAATCAGCTGAATGAATTCTGTGTCGGTGACCTGATGATTAAAAGGTGCCTTAACAAGGGCCAATACCAAAAAGGCGATTAAAACACATACCAATACTCCTATCCAGATGATCTTCTTCATATATCTCCTTTTCACAAACAGGCAAATAATAACATATTTTAAGGGAATAGCAATGTTTTTATTAGGAAACTAATTAATAAGCAATGCGCAATATCCAAAATTCAAACAATATTTGAATATCAAATAAATAATCTGAGAATTGGCAAAAAAATAAGAAGGGTATTCGATTTCACACGGCTTTGATGGTGACTTTTATATGGGTGTTGGACCGTTTTCGCTTGAAGTAGGCGAAACGATCAACTTGGTTTTGGTTGAATATGGTGGTTTCCGGTTGCAGGGTGTGCGCAATGCACGTAAGGCTGCACAATGGGCTTATGACAACGATTGGAATGTGCCCGAACCTCCTCCGACACCAGACATCAGCGTTCAACCCAACCCCGACTTAAAAGTGACGGTAAAGTGGGATGCACGTGCTGAGCAAGCTGCTGACTTTGCGGGTTACAAGGTGTATCGTTCCACATTGTTCCCTCGTGTCGATTCGGAAGTGCTTGGTACGCGTATGTTGGATACGTATCACATGCAAACCCAAGAAGAGCCCACCGATGCACAGTTGGGTGCCTTGGGTGTTCCAAACAACCCCAATATCAGTGCTTCAACGGCCTATCGTGAGCAAGAACCTGGTGCTTGGGGACCTTATAAATTGGTGAAGAATATTCCTGCGGCACAATTGAGCAGCTATCTCAACACCGATTCAGACAGTGGCACGTATAAATATGCCTTTGCAGACAACAGCGATTTGGTCACATTTGGTTTCACATATTATTATTATGTGGCCGCTTATGACAACGAATCGGGTACTATTGCAGGCAAACCTTATACTTCGCTGGAAACACACAAGAACAACTTTAATGGTCGTACGGGTTTGTGGGAAGGCACGCATCACTATGCAACGGCCAACTCATTTTTCCCAAATGGCAATGACTTGGCTGGTTTGAAAGACATTGGTGCTGCATTTATTTTGAAAGCGCCTTTGGTTGATCCCAG
>CALNYX010000064.1:0-3091 GCA_942490925.1 uncultured Chlamydiaceae bacterium
CGGTGACTGTTTCCCCGAGCCTACGCGCACAAGATTACCCACAAGGTTACGCACCATGTGATAGAGAAAACCATCCGCAGTCACCGCAATGACAATCTCGGAATCATATTTTTCTATGTTTAAGGCCGTAATGGTTCGCCTGGCGTGTGCAGCCTGACACCCTGAAGCGCGTAGCGAGCTGAAATCCTGCCTGCCCATGCAGTACCCGGCAGCTTCACGCATGGCATCAATATCAAGATCCCTTGGCACCCACCAGTGTCGCCAGCGATTGATCGCTGAGGGGGTGGTACGATTCCAGATCTGAGACCTATAACTGCGAGCCCGACAATCAAAACGGGCATGGAAATCAGCCTCCACACCCCTCACCCCCTCGATTCGAATCTCCTCAGGCAGCTTACTATTCAAGCCATGTAGATATGCCAAATGAGAACGATTCCAGCGCTGACGTGATACATCCGCATGCACCAGCAGCGCCTCGGCATGAACGCCACTATCGGTTCTTCCTGCGGCCATCGTAGATACCGCATGGCCATCTATCTCAAACAGGGCGCGTTGCAGTTCAGCCTGTACTGATGTGGCATTATCCTGCATCTGCCAACCATGAAAAGCAGAGCCATCGAATTCAATAGCCATTGCAATGCGTTGAACCTCATCTGTTACATCAACCATGCAATCACCACTCCCGATAGACCCACAGCTGCGCATAACAGATTCAATGGCAGACTCGATGCCAATACCGACCTTCCCCCTTGATCTGAGTCCATGGAACCAGCTGGCCAGCGCAACCAGAGTTGTCTTGACTGCTCATCGGCAGCAGCCAATGTGATTCGAAATGCTGCAACCAGAAGCAATGGAAAATCACGCCAGGATTCTCTTATCTGCCAATGCTGGCGTAAAACCCGCAACTTCTCACGCACACTGCACTGCAATGGTTGAGCAATCACAATATATACTCTTAACTGTTCACTGATCAGTGGCAGTGACAACAAGGCATTGATCCACTCACTGCGTCTTAAACAGAGAAACAGTGCCACAGCAGCCATAAATATTACTGCCAGATGAGCTGCAAGAAATCCCCCCTGCATCAATCCTTCCCAGGTAAATGGCAATGCGATAAGCGGAAAAATAAGTTCTCCAGGTGAAAAACAGAGATGCAGAACAAAGATGGGGGCAACAAACCAGCGCAATAGTTTCAGTGAACGAATCACCCTGATCCAGCTTTGCTCCAACCAGCGGATAAACAAGATGCAGAGAAGTAGAAGTAATAATGAGGCAGCAATTGAATCCACCGCAAATGCCAGGCTCATCAGTGCCATGCCAAAGAGAAACCTGGATAGCGGGTGGATATTAAAAAATCCACTGTAATCAGTCACGCTTCAAGCGACCTCAGTCTTTTTTAGATTCTTCATCCTCATCGTCATCGGCAAATGAACTTAACAGGTGGTCCAGTTCCTGAGTTGCACAGTGATCCACCTCAATCTCATCAATCTCTTCCTGCGCAGCAGGTTTATCAAAAGAGAGGCCTTCAAATTCATTATCAGAAACAGCTGATTCATCATCCGTGAGGAATTCGCCCAACAGATGATCCAGCTGCTGCGTAGCACCATGATCTATCTCCGGCTTCTGACTTTCGACGGACTCACCTGCAGCTGTATCACTGCCTTCCAGCTCACCCGTTTCTTCCTCATTGCCGGCAAACTCACCCATCAACACACCCAGATGCTGTGTGGCTCCAAAAACCTCGTCGTCGTCATCACTGACCTGTGTTGAAACATCTGCATCATCAGAGGTTGCTAGTGGTGTAATTAACTCTTCATCACCTGCAAACATAACATCATCGTCATCAGTAAACTCACCGAGAAGATTGTCCAGGTGCTGTGTTGCGGTCAGCTCTTTTTCAATGGTCTGTTCGTCATCAGCATCAGCAGCTTTTCCAGTAGCCTCATCAGACTCTTCAGAAAAAGCATTGAGAAGATTATCCAACTCCTGAGTTGCACCGGCCTCAACAAGGTCAAGTGTGCCTTCAGGCTCGGCGAGGACTATTGGAATCAAGGGCTATTTCTTCCCTTGCCAACACCTTAATCACAGTCGTGGAGCCAGTCCCTACGCCTTCACTGTCTTCTATGCTGCTGCTACAGCTCTAGAGGGTGCCCGTATGAAACACTGTTGTTGTATCAACACTTGTCTTAATTCATATCACTATATTCAACTGTGAGAAGGAGACGAGCGGTGCAAAGAGGCGACGTCAGAAGCGTATCTTCTTTGCAAGCTGTTCCTTCAAGTAAATCAGGTAATGAGTAAAGCTGACAAATGGACAGACCATCGTACGTGTGTACGCAAGGCTGTGTAATTTCTGTCATCGTCATCACCAGGTGAGGAGAAAAAGACGGCAGCATCATCGTCGAAAGCTGATTGCCCTCCGTCCTCGTGACTGGTTACTAATGTGACGTCCTGTTCCATTCTCTCTTCAATCTGCTTGACTCTGGCATTACGGAGAAGAATAAATTTCCGTTTCTTGCCTCTCTGCTTCCTTGCTGCATGATTTGGCATGGCTAATGCTCTATTAACTCTTTTGGTACCGCTTCGGAGTTGTGCATGGTGCACAGTCATTTTGTTAAATAAAAGGTGGTTTCGGTGAAAATAACACGGATTTTACATACGTTCATTAAGTTAATATAAACGATTTTGTGCACTGTGCACAACTTGCAAATTTACTCTTTATCAGCCATTTGGTCTATGTAAACCTTCAAAACTCGATACTTTTTGCGACCCTGTCTTTCTTCTAGGTCATAGGAGAGAGTGCGTGCTGGCGCTCACTCTTTAGCGGCATGAAATCGTGTCTTTCATGCCCGTCTTGTTGGCGCTGCCGACAATGGCGTCCATTTGTCAAAATTGCGGGAACAAAAAATGGAATTTTGCTCATCATAATGGATCTTAAATTGCCTAAAATTTTATGGTGCCAGTGATTTTTACATCAAAACAGTTCTTGAACCTTGTTCAGGAAGCTTTATGTGATGTTGTTGCCTTCAACAGAGCGTCGTCACACAACGAGAGCGATTTGGGATTGGTCATCGAACACGCCAGATTCCAT
>CALNYX010000065.1:0-7088 GCA_942490925.1 uncultured Chlamydiaceae bacterium
TCCTATCTCCCTAACATTACGTGTAAACTTAGGTTCTAAATCAACCTTCTCAGGGTCTACCTTTACAAACACGCATAGGGCAGGGTCTGGCTTGCTATAATAAATAACAATAGAGGCAAAATTCTTTATTCTTTTAAATGCATAGTAATGCTTAAGTTGCTTCTCTTGAACATCTTCACCAAGAGTACGTAAATGCTCACACAAACTTTCGTACACAGCTTTTAACTGCTCAGAAGCTTTAGATAGCGACTTTTCATGTTCACTAACTTCGATCTCAATTGTGGAAGCTACAGAGCATACCTTACGTTTCTTCTGTTCTTCCGGAACATTTACCAGCTCAAACATTAAATAACGCTCTTCAAACAAGCGGTAACGAATCAACTCAATGGTTCGTTCAATCTGCTGCACAGCATGTTCATCGTAACGGGTAAAATCAGCAGCTATGCAAAGAAGGCGCGGTACACTCCAATCAATATTGGAAGCAACCTCTTCACCGAATTTACCCTGAACGAGTAACTGAAACTCCGCCTGATGCTCCATCAACCAATCGAGATAAAACAATCCCTGATTGATGACGTTTTCGCTCACATCACGCTTGTATTCAATAATGACAGGACAATTGTTCTCATCCAGCCCCAATGAATCAATACGCCCTCTATGGCGATTGCCTGTGGAATATTCAGAAGCAAGAAAACGAACACCGAGAAACGACTCCATGTTGTTTTCAATAAGGGTCTGAAGCTTCTTTTCTACATCAGCATTTTTCGGTTCAAGTTCACGCACAGTACCATTGGAATAGTCAAACAGCTTAATATCACTCATAGTATTTACCTCAAAAAAATATCGCCGTTCAAAATTGAACGGCGATATAAATTTGTCAATCGAATTTAAGGAATAAGTTATTTTTCTGAATAGATAACACGTAATGAGGATGCGATACGACGCAGTTTATAACGAATTTTAGGTACTGCCGGATGCACCTCAGCAATGCGAGACTCCATCCAAGCAATTGTGGCATCCATTTCTTCAATTAATCTTTCATAGTTAGTCCCTGACCAACTATCGCGTAACCCCCGAAGAATCCGCAAGGACGGCTCATAATATTCCATAAATCGCCTTAGCTCAAAAACGACCGCAAGCTGTCTATCAAGCCGCATAGGGTACTTGGGATCTTCACCCTCAACAAGTTCCTTTATTAACTTGTGATACGTCTTGAACTGAAGATTTTTTTGTTCCTGTCGCTTCTGAAAAATATATTGAAAAGCAAGCCAAAGAAGAGGAATTGCAGCAAGAGCAGCACTGACTACACCAGTTAATTCTGAAAGTGTCATTCTCGCCTCCATTAATCCTTATTCCAATCACGCACATCAATCTTGCCTGTTACGGATGCGGAGATAAGGGCGATGCGGCGTTCTTTGAGTAATTCTATCTGTCTGTTCGCTCGATCAGTTAGGGCATCATTCTTTGTCAACATAGCACTTACCCACGATAGAATTTGAAGTTGTTCTTTATATGGAGGAACAGCTAATTTTACAGCAGCAAATTTCGAGTAACGAAACCGTGGAGCCCGTTCCCTAACTGATGGACAAATCATAAATATATAATCACGCTGAGCCATGATACGTAGCAATAACGCATGATACTCACATGAGGTATTTTTTTCATACGGCAAACATACAACATACTCAGGACTACATTTTCCTTCTGAATCAGAGACACCTACGGCCCCAGCAAATGCATCCATAGATTGAATAACTAAATCTCCAACTCTAACACCTTGATAGCCAACTTCTTTATCTGCAAGAGTGTAGCCTGTAGCTCTTCGGTTTAACCGAAGGGTAACTTCCCCATCACGATAAGCTGTGATAATTTGATCTTCAGTTCTTACAGGACGACTTTGCTCTTTATACAAAAACTTTGAGGAAATAATTTTCCAATGCTCCGGCACTTCCCCCAGCCATTCAACGCCGGAGTCTTTCATCGGAGCATCAGGGTTCAGCCCTTTGGTTACAGCATGAGAAATAACAGCCTGTCGCTTCTCTTTAAGCAGCTCAATCAACTTTTCCTGCTTCTCAATAAGACGATCTATTTTCGCTGTTTCGTGGTCGAGGAATGCGGCTATTTGGGTTTGTTCATCAACAGGAGGAACCATAAAACGGTACTGATATAGATCCTCCATTCTAAATGATGCCTGCATATGGTCAGGAATCAAGCCCCTTTCATATGCAAATAGTGGTTGTAGGTGATAAAAATAAAAGTTTATCAATATATTTTGGGCGGTTGAACGAATTATCATACAATTCTGCGACAAGCTAAAACAACCTCGTAAGTGACTTAAGGTCATCGCTTTTGCACCTACAGTTGTTGAAAAAAGAACACCATCCTCACCAACATCAAATTCATAACTCTCAATGTAGCCCATAATACCGGAAGCATTCGTTTGCCCGCTGTAAACAGGATATAAACTTTCCTTAGATGCACAATACTCCTTAGTAAGAGCTTGAGCATTTCTTCCCTTTTCTGCCTGAAAAGTCCAAGAAAGCTTGGCAGTACTCCAATTCCTTGGCACATCCCCCAACCATTCTACACCAGAGTCTTTATACTCTGGATACGGCTTGTACTTACCCATTAGGAGTGTACCTCCTGAAGGAGAGTCATAATCTCTGCACTAAGGCCGTCGAGTTCTGCATCAATCTCTTCGAGAGGGCGTGGTGGTACGTACTTGTAGAAATGGCGGTTGAATGGAATCTCGTACCCTACTATGCCCGCTTTGCCGTCTTTTTCATCCGTTTTGGCTTCGTCAATCCATGCATCTGGAACGTGTGGCAACACTTCACAGGCAAAGTATTCTTCTACTGATTCAGTAAGTGGTACATTTTCATAATCGCGGAGGTTAGAATTAGCTTCCGGTTTGCCTTTAGTGGTACAAACATCTGCTTCATCGTCGTGATCGGAAAAATGCTTTTGCAGCAATTTAAACTGAGCTGCGGAAAGTTTTACGCCAACCTTTGCGATTGCCTTTTTAAACACATCACGGGAGTGATATTTTTCATCAAGCGTTGCCAGTGCGTCGAGAGTCTGCGCTTGCAAAGTCACATCCCACTTAGTCCATGCTTTATCGGCAACAAGGGCTGTAATGCGGGCTTCATCTTTAGGATAAAACGCAAGCTGCAACGGACGCTCAACTGTTATGCGACGGTAGCCAAAGGCATTTGTATCGAACAGCTTACAGCTTTCAGATGATTCAAATTCACCGTACTGCTTCACAATAGAATCAATCTGCCCATCATCAAGCATACGGCGCTTAGAACCAAGTGACTTACGCATAGGCACAAACAAGTCTGTGGCGTTAATGAGCTGTACCTTGCCCTTACGCTCTGCTGATTTGCGATTACTCAAAATCCAAATATAGGTGGCAATACCTGTATTGTAGAACATGTCTGTTGGCAGCGCGACAATACCTTCCAGCAAGTCGTTTTCAAGAATATACCGACGAATTTCGCTTTCACCGGAACCAGCACCACCAGTAAAGAGCGGGGAGCCGTTCAGGATAATGCCGATACGGGAGCCGCCCTGATCTGCCGGTTTCATTTTGCTAATGAGATGTAGAAGGAAGAGCAAAGAGCCGTCAGAAACGCGAGGGAGTCCGGCACCGAATCGGCCACCATGCCCTTTCACCTTGTGCTCATCCTGAATGACTTTTTGCACCTTTTTCCAATCCACACCAAACGGCGGGTTGGAGAGCATGTAGTCAAATTTTTCATATGGAAGCTGGTCATCAGAAAGAGTATTGCCAAGCTTAATGTTGGAAACTGTCTGATTCTTAATGAGCATATCACCCTTACAGATTGCATACGATTCTGGATTAAGCTCCTGTCCATGCACATTCACAACAGCATTCTGGTTCATTTCTGACATAAGCGCTGTGCCTTCAGAAAGGAAACCGCCTGTTCCTGCTGTCGGGTCATACAAAGTACGAATCGCGCCAGGCTGCGTTAAGGACTCATCGTCATCCATAAACACAAGGCTGGTAGCAAGATGAACGATGTCACGAGGAGTAAAGTGTTCCCCTGCTGTCTCGTTGGATGATTCAGCAAACTTTCGGATCAGCTCTTCAAAGGCCAGACCCATTTCATAGTTACTGAGCTTTGCCGGAGAAAGATCCATTGAAGCAAACTTCTGTACAATCAGATACAACAAGTTCGCTTTATCAAGCAGTTCAAGAAATTCTGAAAAATGAAAGTGATCAAAAATCTCACGAGCCTCAGGACTAAACGCTTGAACATAGGCTTCGAGGTTTTCAAGAATCTGCGTTTCACCAAGGTTACCAAGAGTCATTGGTGATGTATTATAGAAAGGCTGCTTGGCTGCATTAGAAAGCAAAGCCGGAAGTGCATCGCCAAAGCTTTCACCTTGCTCAGCCACTTGCAACACCGCATCTTTTGTTGGCTCCAACACACATTCAAGACGACGAAGAAGCGTGAAAGGAAGAATCACACGTCCGTACTGAGATTGTTTAAGATCCCCACGCAGCAAATCAGCAACAGCCCAGATAAAGTTCGCCGTAGCAGTAAAATTAACCACAAAAACTCCTATATTCAGCATGATAGCATGGCTATCTAATTAGTATAATCAAGAGCTGTGGTTGTATGGTTTTAGGGGATGTGTGGCAAGGGGCAAGGTGGATCTTGCTGCAACCTAATGGACACTAAATTTAGGCAGTACCTTGAATGTAAGAGGAGATAATTGTTTGAAGACGTATAAAATATCGAAAGGGAGCGACCAACAAACAGGTGTCATTGAGAGGCTCCCAAAAAACATATAAAAACCACATCCCGCAGTAAGAATAGGCAACATCCCAAAATATATTGCTTAAACATCTTGAAAGTACAAGCTGATAGCTTTATCAGTCTACGTATATTCAATACTCACGGGAGGGTATATGACACAACGATTACCACATGTTCTTTTTTTGCTTGTTCTTATGATGCTAGTTACAGGCTGTAATTTCCATCCAACGCTTGATACTTCTTCTGATGAAAAATTTCGTTCCTCTATCAAAATGCTCACTAAAGATCTAAGCCAGGCTGAACATCAAAAATTTGAAAGCTGCATGGCAATACTCATTACCGATGGAAGGACAACAAACCTCCCCGAAGGTAAGTTAGAAAATCTTTTCATCCTTAGCGTAAGTCCTTTCATGAAATTCAACGATAAACTCGTTGCTCTTCATGGAATGACAGCCGATCAAATTATTGAGCAAAGTAAAGTTGTAAGGGCAAAATACGAATTTAACCGTCTTACTAAAAGAAAAGACAGACTTATTGAGTACATTGCTCACTTGGAGCAAAAAAGAGAAGATGCTGCGAAGGAAGAGCTAAGAAAGCAACGTGAAGCTGAAGAAGAAAAACAATTGCTCGCTGAGGAAAAAGAAATCAGAAAGCAGTTAGCTGTTGTTAATGAAAAAATTACGTATAAGAAAAAATCAAAGTATTGGGATATGGCAACGTATTCATGTAAAATAGTAAACAAAGGTCCTCTTCCAATATCCTCATATTATATTAAGTTTCCTGCTCAACAGCCAACATCATCTAACCATAAGACGATAACGTATAAAACCGTCAATCAGTATGACTTAAACTTCCAACAAGAGGATTCTTTTGAGGTTACATTTGATTTTACCTATTCCCCGACTTCTTCTGGGAAAATCAAAAAAATTAACATGCTTCCTATAGAAATCATTAAGGCAACAAGTAAAAAATATGATGATTTCAAAAAGAATAAACATCGCTCATTCTCCTTGTTCTCCTCAACTTTTTCTCAATACGATGAAAAAAAACTTGTCAATTCTCACAATGAATTAGAGCAGGTTGAAACAAAATTAAAAAAGTTCTCAAAACATAAATAACAAAAAAGCCCTCATATGAGGGCTTTTTTGCTAGCTCAACCAGCTAGATATCTTTATATAACAGTATGTTATCGATGATAAAAAAATAAATCCACACGAAAGGACATAACCAGCTGCATTAAAATACATCCACCATTTCATATCATGATCGGAAACTTTCAATCTTCCGCATATAAACCCCCAGCAATAATCAAAAAATCTGGATGAAGCAGAAAGCGTCCATGTGTCATTGTAATCCTTACCATTTTCAAAGTAAGCATCAAGCTTCTTAATACCTCTTGCCGATATGTACATAAAATTAACCGAAAAAATCATCAAAAAAAGACCTAACGGCAGAAACACCCCCTTACCCATGAACACAATTACCATCTGTACAGCTTCTTTCATCTTGCCCGCTTACTTTATGGTTGCTCAACATTCCAATCAAAAAAGCCACCCTCTTCTGAAAGCAGCTCCCTAGAATCATAAATTGTTGTCACTACTTCTTCAAGAACAGTACTTAGAAAAGTAGCTCCAACCCATGCACCACCAACAGCACCAACTACCACACCCACTCCTACAACAATTGGGCTCGCCGCGATACCAGCTCCAACAACGCTTGACCCTGCTAGCAAACCAAGCCCTGCAGTAACAATTGCCGGCCCCAGTTTGTATCCAATGTTCCCACCTAGATATCCGCCATAAACTCGTGCAGCCTCAGCCGAAATAGCCTTGACCGGATCTCCTTCTTCAGAGGTAAACGCCTCTTCAATGACAGGCACAGAACAAATAACATCTAAAGCTAGCCCAGCCTTACCAAGCCAGTCTGCTTTTCGAATCCAGTTAACAATTGCCTCTATACGTGAACCAAAACCTTTCAACACCCCATCAGCATCCAACAAATCTTTTCCGTGATGTACCATTTTCTTCATCGAAATGCCGAGGGTATGCTTTAATTTTTTATACTGCTTAATCCCAACACATTTAAATATAAGTTTGTGCAAAGAAGAATCAACTTTCGCGTATGATGCGGCTCTCTTAGCATAAAACGCTTTCGGTAAACATTCTCCTGCATCAATAGACAACACGTTATCAACAAAAAGTTGATTTATCGCCAAAAGATCCTCTTGAATTGACTCTAGAATAGCCTTGCCTCCAGCAACAACACTACCCCCGACTGTAAGCTTTTTTGAATAATAAT
>CALNYX010000066.1:0-5451 GCA_942490925.1 uncultured Chlamydiaceae bacterium
TTGCAAACAGCGTTGAAGACAGAATTAATTAATTCGCAAAAATTTCACGCAGCCTAAACCTTCCCTCCGACAAAGGGAAATCGTGATTTCTGAGGCATTCCTTCGTCATTCGGACTACTTCAGCACTCTATACACTCCTTCTTGTCGAGGTCAATCATACCATGTCGTTTATCTTAGAGAAAATGGCCTTCTACGAGCTAAGATTCGAGTGAAAAGACACCAAAAATTGGGCCGAAATCGGCACGTTTTTGCGTCAGCGACGATTCTTTTTGCTATCAGACCTCTTTCGGTTGAATTCAATACACGATTGCTTCCCTTTTGTACATATCTTGAGTTCTAATGAAGAATGTTGGTTGGTCAGGCACTCTTTCCCACTCCAGAATCCCTTGTTTGGCCACCCAAAATCACTCAAAAAAACCGGCGAGACAGACGAAATGGTATAGAGCCGCCAATACTCAATGAGAACAATCGATATTTATTGAAATGAACAAATACATCCATATGGAACCATTGGTGGTCATGTTGTGCTCAAGAGCGCTTTTGTCTGCTTCCTAGTGGGTCCTACTGTTGGCGAACATGACCGCGGCGCCGCTGTGTTGAAATTGCAACATATGCTCTGGGAATGACTCGTATCTACTTGACACATGCGTGCATGATGGCGTTGTATGTTATTCTTGAGATAGTGAGCTTCTTTTCTTCAGTACATTCAATAACGACCTTTTTGAGTCAGAAGATCTCGACACGCGAGTTGGGTGGTGTGGTCTAGCGAATACCTTTACATAAAGCGTTCTCGAAGGATTCTCGGTGATGTGAACACTTCCATTAATGCCCCATTGTTTCGATTCAATGATATGAGTGTAGTTTTGTCCGGCAATGGACCTTGTGGTGACGTTTTTAAAAAGTTTTGGACGGAAATCTAGCTCTGAATGGATACATCCTATGCCATACTCTGTTCTCGAATCTCGCCGCAGCCGAAACTCGACAAACGACATCCAGCGACTATCAAACCAAGTTTTGGCTTAGTTGGCTTTGTCTTGATGACGCAGTCGAAGTCTACGATGCAATATCGGCACTATATCACACGCTCAAATGCGCGACTCGCTTGATACTAGGGAATCCGAAAGAAATAACCTAAAGACATGATTTCATTCGTCGTATATATGAAATACACGTCCTATACTTAGATTGGCGATCATATCATAGCCAATTGCCTTCCAAGTCGTTGGTATAAGTCTGAAAAGGTCCAAGAGCGAGTACAATGAAACGCAAGAGAAAACAGCACACTCATCTTTCTGAATCAACAAGGTATGCTATCATCACGTCTGGTTACGCCCTATACAAGGGTATTCTGTAGTATGTATTGAGTACAGTTTCTGTCGTCACCACTCCTCTTGCGACATCAATAAGCGGTCTTGTCATAACACGTGAGGTGCCCCATTCACAAACAAGAACAACTCATCGACGTCAATCTTAGCTGCCCCGTCCTCATTTTAGCTTTGACATTAGACAGCAGTGTACAGTATCAATCTTTTGTCTATTTCATAGCTTCTTATCATTTAGATGCCTTCAGAGACTCGAGCATTGTGGGAAGACGGAGTCAAGGTAATATTTCGCTGAAGATGCAACCTTGACAATTCTCGCAAGAAGTCAAAACATCAAGCCATCTGTTCCTCCGGCACTTTACGGCATGTCAAAAGATGCGAATAGCTTGTTGATAGGAATGAAATTTACAGCCAAGTTTGAGGCTACGGTGAATATAGTCGACGAACGCCTCGCCATTGCAAAGAAAGTTGCCTCCGACCCAGCTTGTATGAGGCAAAAACATCATCACCTCGAGCTTTCTCGGAAACAGCCGTGCAGCCATATCTTCTTCTTACTATGATAGTCCCATCGTGCGCATGGATAGTCACTTGAATCCAGTTCTCGCTGTGAAAATGCCGAGTCGTTATGTCGCGGGCATGCGTCGCCAAATTTTGGGCAGGGTGGTTCGGCAACCTATTTTTCTCCACCAATACTCATAATCTCTTCTCCAAACTTTCTCTCTTCAAACAACCGATCACTGTGTATCGTTTCCATAAATGTATGGTGACTGTAAGGCTACATGGTGATTGGAAAGGAACGAATACCTGCCGCTGCGGGTCCTTTTGGTCGACTTTTTGTGCCTTTTTCTTGAAACGTAGCTTCCGAAAGGCCGTTTTCCCTCAAACAAAAGCAACAATAGGCCTTGGCATGATGAGAAGTATCTAAAACAACGTTAAAATGAGCTCTACGACGAAGAACTGGCGTGTTAGGAGCAAAGAGGTTGTTTGCGTCGATGTGTGTTTTTCGCGCGAATTATTTATTTCTGGACGATCCCGAAGCTGTCATTGGAAAACTTATTCAGCGCCCATCCAAGCGCAATCGAAGTCCCTATGTTGCGGATGTCTGCATTCCTTCCCAGAACAATCGTGAAGCCATTGTGCACGTCCCAAACCTAGATATGGGAGGAAAGTGTGTTCCCGGTGTGACGATCTTGTGCAAACCAGCTCGCGACCGCAAAGGCAATCTTGTGGGCCCCGATGCGGTTTCGTCAAAGTACGGCACGCCAAAGTGTGAATACATTGCGCAGCTTCTTCATGTAGATGAAACACCACTTTCTAAACAGTATATTCCAACATGGGTAGGAGCACATCCATCGTTGGGTGAACGAATTGCTCATGAACTCATTCAACAGGGACGATTCTTTGACAATGTGATGGAAATCAAGCGAGAAGTCAGCAAGGTGGAAGGTATGGATATGCGTGCAGACTTTGTACTGACACTAGAGGATGGAACAAAACGAGTTGTAGAGGTTAAGACTGTCGTGGACACGGACTACTCTACGCACCATGGTTTGCCGAATCGAGCCAAGTGTGTCTTTTCTTCGGACAAGTTACCTTACAAGAGGACTGCCATTTTTCCGTGGGGAAATTCAAATCAGAAAGGACCAGATGGTGAAAAGGTTGTATCGGCACGAGCCATCAAACACGTACGAGAACTAACAAAGCTTGCGAACATGGAAGGTTATCGTTCCACAGTTCTCTTTATTGTGATTCGTGATGATGCGGAGACGTTTCGTCCCAATTACGAGGCTTGTCCTTCCTTTTGCAAGTATCTAAAGCAAGCCGAGGAAGCTGGTGTTGAACTCTTGGCCAAACGCGTTACATGGAATGTGACGGCGAATGGTGAAACACCAACAGCACAGTGCATCGAAGACAAGGATCTCGATATTGAATGGCCTGACGAGCTTTTGAACAACGTAAACAACTAGATACGGTAACACTTTATATTAGGAACTTCTCGATTGATCCATAGTCAGAAAGGCTGCCCCTGGTTCCCCATCTGCAGTTTGAATAGTGACTAACGGTTTGGTATGATATTCCGTTTCATCGACATCAATGGTATCATCTTCATCAGTGGCATGCGATACAAACAACAAGACTGCAAAGGTCGTGTACAGAACACTAAGAAACATGCAGGTGACTGCCAGCACAGTAGCTATCCGTTCTACTGCGTAGGGTGCATAGTCTTCGCGATCTTTGTCGTCCCGATAGTCTTCAACCTGTATATGAGTGGAAAAGGGCATTAGGGTCAGCTTCCCCTTTCTAGGCCTGCTAGTCTTGTAAACGAATCGCGCACTCGTTTACTTACTCGAAATTCACCAAGAACCACAGCACATAGGAGCAACAGGTTGGCGAAGATTACAATTGCCCCACCAAAGATTCCCACCTTCATGCTGGAATGTTCTGAGGAAAAGCACGGAGCAATGTAGTCACCTCGTAGAGACGTGAAACCCACAATAGCAGTAGATCCATAAAGATTCAATGCTACTGCCAATGCCATGGTATATACAGCCACAAATGTCATGCTCCGGCTACTTGTGGTGGCCATGAGACTGTACAAGAGCGATTCCTTATTATTTTCTTGATCTTGAGAACCATGCTCTTCTTCTCCCTCTTGGTTTTGATATTGATAATCATCATCTGCAGCATACATGGATGCTAAACGCTGATACTGCATATTAATTTGAATGGTCATGATTATTGCCATGACAAACGCAATGAGCGTCAAGAGCGTGGTTACACTCCAAATGAAGGCCACCAGCGATTGCTTCGATGACAGAAACGATCCGCACAGCGCAGGAGTCGGCATTGTTTGTTCTCACACTTTTGCTGTCTCTACGATATTTTGGTATATTTTATGAGCAATGAATAGACAAAAGAGCGACAATAAAGCACGATCTAATAGCACCACAAGCAAAGGTAAAGGTGTGCGACAACAACGACCGCAACAACAGAAGTGAGATGCAGCTTTCTTTTTGAGAGCCAGCCAGGCCAATGACAGCAGTTGCGTAGAATTCGTACCATCTCTACGTGGTCTCTGTTCGAATAGTTTGACTCAAAGATTTGTTCGAATGGTTCGACTCAAAGATCTTCGCTTCTCGTGTCATCATGGCATGCGATCGCGGGCTTCTTCACAACATCACCATGAGCAGAACCATCAGCACCATGACACGAACGACGGTCCTTCTTTTGACTCTCATTTGCTACTTGACAACATTTCAATCGGGAGCATGGGCTTGAATCAGCCCCCCCCCCCCCCCCCCCCCCCCCCCCCCCCAAAAAAAAAAAAAAAAAAAAAAAAAAAAAAAAAAAAAAAAAAAAAAAAAAAAAAAAAAAAAAAAAAAAAAAAAAAAAAAAAAAAAAAAAAAAAAAAAAAAAAAAAAAAAAAAAAAAAAAGACGTCTCTTCCTACAGCCCGAACCACCACTCGATTGCGCATGTCGACACCGGACACCGAGACACCAAATCTTACTGGAAAGCTTGTTGTTCAACGTGTGATTCACAAATTATCAGGAGAATCCGATGTCTCCGATCCTAATGCCCTTTCGATTGAAGAGCGTATTCGTTTCGTAGCGGATCCAGATCGTGGTGAAGGATACATGAAACCCCAGTAGGACGTCGCACGCTCATTTTGAGGGACGCAAAGGAAATGAACTCTACCGCATGAATGTGCATGAAGTCAAACCGACGCACGATGGATTCGATCAGAGATTTGTTTTCCGCCGTATGCCATGATCTTTTGTATACTTTCGCCTCGAATCCGAAATTATTGTGAGGTAAAGTGATGGAACTGGAAACGCAACTTGGTTCAGGAGGGTTGCTCGGTGCCATTGGTCTAGCAGGTGTCTCGGGAGAAAATGTGCACCCTGAACCTGCTGTCGTCGATGTCTTGCCCAATAAGGAAAAGTCTCATGTTCCCCTGCCCTGGATGTTGGAAAAGATAGTGTTGACCGATGCCAACGAGGACATGTTGAATGTCGCATTTCATAATGTCGAAAATGCAGGGTTGCTGCCGCACGAAGTCATTCTTCAGAAACTCGGACTGGAACCACCATCATCATATTTCAGATGAAGTGCGTTTTGATACCATC